>CANJPT010000093.1 GCA_947476195.1 Lewinellaceae bacterium
ATCGCCTGATTTTTATGCAACACCGGAATAACGAGATCAAACTCACGAATAAGTGGGTGTTCAGATTTTACCAAACCTTGTGTAGAACGATACTGGCCTAACTCGCCGCTAATATCGCAATCCAGCAGTTTCTCGTCAATACCTAAATATGTTTTACACTCCCAGGTTCCGCTATCATGCAGAAAGAGGCACATCCTGCGGAGTTCCATCTCCCAACGCAGGAATGTGTTGTACATTTTGAACAGATCGGCCGCTGCAACGTTGTCGTTGATAGCTTGTGTTATAGTCAACAAACTGTTGATTTGCAGTTGTTTGAGGCTGACATCCCGCTCTAATTTTTCAATGCGTGATAAGGTCCTTTTTATTTCGTGCAATTCGGGCATGAACCGTTTTTTGACAAAAGAAATTAACTTTTAGATAGCCCGAAGGTACGCCAGTGCAGATTTTCCGCGCGTCTTTTAAAATAAAAAGGAAAACTTGCTGAAATTTGCGGCTCCAAACCATTGAATGTTGACTTTTGAGCGTTAATTTTGGTCTATTAGGCCGTTTTTGCCTTCCTTGACCGATTTAATCTGCCGAAGTTTTTTCGAAGTTTGGAAACACCATTGACCTTATTAGCACATTGACCACATTATTCTTAAATATGGAAGACGTAAATGCAATTACGGCCGAAGCGGAGGCCCACATGAAAAAAGCGCTTGACCACCTTGACCACGAACTGGTCAAAGTTAGAACAGGCAAAGCTTCTACCAGTCTGGTAGCTGACCTTATGGTGGATTATTATGGGTCGCCAGTGCCTATCACACAGGTTGCTAATCTTCAGATAAGCGACTCACGCACCATTATGATCCAACCTTGGGAACGCAATATGGTTGGGCCCATAGAACGGGTAATTATCAATTCCAACCTTGGCATGACCCCTCAAAATGATGGCGAGTGCATTCGACTTTCCGTGCCGCCACTGACGGAAGAACGCCGCAAAGAATTGGTAAAAAAAGCCAAGCATGTAGGCGAAGAAAGCAAGGTTGGTATCCGTACGGCTCGTCACAAAGCCCTCGAACACCTCAAAAAAGCAGTAAAGGACGGCTTGGCCGAAGATGTTGGCAAGCGCAAAGAAGTGGATCTCCAAAACCTGGTGAACAAATATGTAGAACTTACAGACACTGTGGTTGGGAATAAAGAAAAGGAAATAATGACCGTTTAATTAAAAAATGAACATAGACAAATATCTGGTAGTACCCGGCGCTCCCGGCGTACACAAACTTGTAAGCAGCCGTACCAACGGTGTCATCATTGATGATCGCAAGGAAGGTCGTACCCGCTTCGTGCCGGTGCGCCAACAACAGATCACCCCGCTTGCTACGGTGGCTGTTTATACTTACACCGACGAAGGCGAAGGCACGGTGCCGCTCGTAGAGGTCTTCCAGAAAATGCTGGACCTGCACGAAACGACTCCTCCAGCCAACCCAAAGTCAAGCAGCCCGGAGTTGCGTGCCTATTTCACTGCGGTGCTCCCGGATCACGACCGAGACCGGGTTCATATCGGAGACATCCAGAAATGTATCAAATGGTACAATTTCATGCGCGAACATGGCATCTTTGAAGAAGCCAAACTCGAGGCGGAAAAGATTGCAGCGGAAACCGCAGCGGAGGAAAAAGTTGAAACGGTAGCAATTGAGGCTGAAGCACCTGTTGCAGAAAAGAAACCTGCTAAAAAAGCTGCTGCCGCCCCTAAGGTAGAGGCTGCAGAAGCCGCCGAGGCAGAAAAACCTACCAAAAAGGTAGCCAAGCCTAAGAAATAGGACCTGTGTTTTAATTCAAGCGGTTTTCAAGGCGAAGGGGGATAGGAACATGAGTCATCCCAGATTTTGCAACAGACCGCGTATAGGTCCAACATTGGTAGAAAATGGATGGTGGATGGTGGATGGTGGATGGACCTCGTAGAGGTCTAATATTGGTAAATCCACGAAAACGTTTATGTTGGACCTCTACGAGGTCCTTGTGCTCAATCAAAACATCTACCAATGTTGGACCTCTACGAGGTCTGTTGCAAAATCAAAATATCTACCAATGTTGGACCTCTACGAGGTCTGTTGCAAAATCAAAATATCTACCAATGTTGGACCTCTACGAGGTCTGTTGCAAAATTCGATATGACTCAGGTTTCCTATCCCCCCAGGTTATGGCAGGTCTTCATATGACATTAATCTCCATAATTATGCCTTTCAATCGTAGCATTCCAACCATGCGCTACATTTCTGTCCATTTCCGGCACACCGCATTCCAATCTACTTTAATTCTATTTGTTTTTTTCTTTTTTCAGCACATTCAAGTAAAAGCTCAGTGTGCTATTTCTATCAATGTTTTCCCCTATCATGAAGACTTTGAGAATTCCTCCGGTGGCTGGACCTCTGGTGGGATCGCGAATGACTGGGCCTGGGGTATTCCCGCCAAACCCAACATCAATCAGGCCGGTTCTGGTCAGAATTGCTGGATCACAGGAGGGCTGAATGGTTCTTTTTATAGCCTTGGCGAGCGTTCCTATGTTGAAAGCCCCTGCTTTGATTTTACCCAGCTGGCACATCCCTACATTCATTTCAGGCTCTGGTGGGAATCCGAACTTCAATACGATGGCGCCAATTTCCAATATTCGCTCAATAATGGCTCCAGTTGGACCAATGTGGGGAGCATCAACGACCCGACAGATTGCCTGAATGAAAACTGGTACAATACTTTGTCAGTCAACAACCTAAGCAACCTTGCGAATCCACGCAATGGCTGGTCTGGAAACATTCAACCAACCACGGGCAGCTGCCAGGGCGGCAACGGAAGCAATGGCTGGGTGATCGCCAAACATTGCATGGCGAATCTTGGAGGGAAGCCGAATGTACGTTTTCGCTTTACCTTCGGAGCGGGAACCACCTGCAATGACTTCGATGGGATCGCTTTTGATGATATTTATATTGAAAATGCTCCACCCATTGCCACCAACTTCAGTAGTATATGCCTGGGAAATAACACCTTCGCTTTTACGGATCTTTCCGGCAATTGTCCGGATACCTGGAGCTGGAATTTTGGAGACCCTTCCACTGCGGGCGCCAATGTGAGTTCCCTACAAAATCCCAAGCATACGTTTAGTGGTCCAGGCGTTTACATGGTTTCCCTGAAGGCTTCCAGTAATTGCAGCGAGTCCGCCACGATCACTTTTCCAATCTCGGTTGAAGGCCTGAATACCAGCAGCACCATGCCTTCCTGCGTTGGTGGGGATGATGGCACTGCCAGTGTGCTGGTCAACCCTGCCTGGGTCGATCCAAACTATCAATGGAGTACGCAGCCATTGCAATCCGGCGCTACAGCCACCCATCTGAGTGCCGGAACTTATTGGATATCTGTCAGCGGAACAGGTTTTTGTCCGGTCTCCACCATGGTGATCGTCCAGGAAGCAGATCCTGCTCAGATACCGCAGTCTAACCTGATCCAGGCAATTTCTGATACGACCATTACCCTGGGAGTTGTAGTATCCCTGACTGGCCTTGTTGCAGATCCGGGGCGTGTAGTCGCCTATCGATGGGAGCCTGCGGTCTATCTGGACTGTGATACTTGCCTGAATACGCTTGCCTCGCCGGTTCAGACCACTACCTATACCCTGTTTGCAACGGATACGATCGGATGCGTGTTCTCAGATGCCCTGACCATTCAGGTGCTAAAAGGCTCCGTTTACATTCCAAATGTTTTCAGACCAGCCTCCAGTGATCTTAATGATCATTTCACCGTCTTTGCAGCCAGGGACGTGGAACGGGTCGAATTGTTGCAGGTCTACGATCGTTGGGGCAGTCTGGTCTTTGAAAATAAGAATTTCCAGGCATCTGACGGAGCGCTGGGCTGGGATGGGCGGATCAATGGGAAAGACGCCGCTTCGGGGGTGTATTTTTATTTGGTTAAGGTGTTGTTTGTCAATGGCTTGTCGGAATTTTTTAAGGGAGATCTGACGGTGGTGCGGTGAGTTTTGGGGTTTGTTTTTGGGGTTATTCTCCGCATAATATGCGGCGAATAAGTGTGTTATTCACCGCAAAAGGCTTTGAAGACTCGGGGATGCCATTCAAATACTAAATTAGCTCTCTTTCAACGCCGGCTTTGTTTTTTTCCGACAAAGAGGTTATCTTTGTACAAGACTTATCTTTGCCAACAAAATAAATGACAATGGAAACCACATTGCAAACGCCATTCAACCCGGCACAGGTGGAAATTCTAAAACTCTTCTCGCAAGGGCTAACCGAGGAACAAATGGAAGACTTGCGTCAAATCCTCATTGCCTTCAGGTTCAAACTATTGGATGAACAGGTGGAGCTGGTAGCGAAGCGAAAAGGATTGACGCTCGAACAGGTTAATGAGGCTTCACGAGGGCATTTTCGGACGACTTATCGTAGCAAAAAGCAGGCAAATCTAAGTCAGTCAGGCCATGAAAGTGGTCATTGACACCAATGTGTTGCTGAGCGCCATCCATCGGGGCTCTAAAAACTACTGGATTCGCAAAGCCTTAGAACGGCAACAAATCTCGCTTTGCGTCACCACTGACATTTTGGACGAGTACGCGGAAATTTTTGAGGATTACTACGATCCCCAAACCGCTGATTTCTTCCTTTCTGCGCTCGAAATCCTGCCCAATATCATCTACATCAACAAGTATTATTTCTGGCAGCTCATCCCGCAAGACGAGGATGATGAAAAATTTGCCGACTGCGCCATAGCTGCTGGTGCTGAGTATTTGGTTACCAATGACCGCCATTTCAACCATCTCAAAACGATTGGCTTTCCAAAAATTAATGTGGTAAATGAAGATGAGTTTAGGGTGATTTTTAAGGAGGGGTTTGGGGAAATATAAGTTTTATAGCATGCCTGACAAAGCATCTTTAACCTTTCGCACATCCAGCTAAATAACTGATCTATGAGCATCCTTAAAGACGACAGAAGAGGCTTTATGGCCAAATTTTCAATTGCGATCATGGCCATGTTGGGCCTGCCCCTGAGTGGCAGATCCAAAACAAAAGATAAGGCAGCGGAACAAAAAAACGATGCTGACCCGATTCTTGAAGTGAAGCCAATGGGCTTCGCCTGGGACACCCTCGATCCCTTCCTTTTTTGTGTGCACCATGAAGACAAGTTTCCCAAAGGCAATGCTGAAATGGGGCCCGCGGTCTCTTTGAAAGGCCGTAGCCTGGGCGATGATTTCATCATCAAAGATGGCTGGAGGATGTATCATGGCAAAAAAGTGCCCGGCTTCCCGGGGCACCCACACCGCGGATTTGAAACCATCACAGTGGTCCGGGATGGTTTGGTTGACCATGCCGACTCTCTGGGGGCATCTGGTCGATATGGGGAAGGCGACGTGCAATGGATGACCGCCGGCAAGGGCGTTCAGCACTCCGAAATGTTTCCCTTGTTGAAAGAAGACGAGGAAAACCCCATGGAACTCTTCCAGATCTGGCTCAACCTCCCTAAGAAGAACAAGATGGTGGAGCCGCATTTTAAAATGCTGTGGGGAAGTAAGATCCCCAAACTGAACCATACCGATGCTGCCGGCAAATCAACCGAAGTGGAAGTGATCGCCGGCAAATTGAAGCAACACGTCGCTCCTGCACCTCCGCCCGACTCCTGGGCAGCCGATGCGGCCAATGAAGTGGCCATTTTTAACCTGAAATTAGCCCCTGGCGCCAGCTTTACCCTTCCAAAAGCAGGGCAAGGCGTGAATCGTTGTTTGTATTTTTATCTCGGGAACCAAATATCGATGGCAGGCAGAATGATCGAAAAATACCATGCAGTAGTGGTCAATGCTGCAGTGGATCTGAGTATCCTAAACGGCGATTCCGAAGCGAGAATTCTTGTCCTGCAAGGCCGCCCCATTGGGGAAACGGTGATCCAATACGGTCCTTTTGTGATGAATACCAAGGAAGAGATCCAGCAGGCATTTGAGGATTACCATGCCACTAAATTTGGTGGCTGGCCCTGGAGCAGGTACGATCAGGTACATGACCGTGGGGAAGGGCGTTTTGCGCGGCATGCGGATGGGACGGTGGAGACGGGGGCGTGAGCGTATCGAAGCGAATGAGCAGGTTCATTCCGGGAAGAAATCCTTTACAAATTCGACATTATTGGACGGATTACCACCCAGGATGATCTCCCCAATCAATGCGTTCTGGTTAAAGATCCAATTATCAAACCACTACCTTCATCAAATCAAGATAAACATCTCCCAAATGGTCAAAGTCCGAATCCGTTGTGAGAAGTTTAGCGTCAAGTACATGCGCCGCAGCAGCAATCCAAAGATCGTTTTTGCCCATGTTTCGAGGTGTTAAGCCGAGTAGCTTACCGGGTAATTTATTCTGACTGAAAGCATCAATTTCAGCGTAACAATCTATCGTTTCTTCGGAAAAAATGTCAGCGGGATAAAAATCGCTCATCAATTCTTCGAGGCGTGCTCGACGAGGCTTACCCCATTGATTCTGAACAGAGATAGAACGTAATTCACCTTTGGAAACCACGCACATCCACGCTTCATTACCTAAACCGAAAGGGTTGAAATCTTCCTCGATTTGAATCATCACAGCAGATTGCCGGACATAGTGTAGTACAATGTTGGAGTCGAACAGATAAATCATTTGGTCAATTGAGCCAACAATTGTTCAATTGGTTCTTGAGCATCTATTTCGCGGATAAGCCGCATGATTTTAGCCTTATCGTGGCCCACTTGACCCCGACGGCGACGAATAGCATCAGCATCGAATTTCTGACGGATGGATTTTACCTGCTTGGCATTGGTTTTTACTTCTCCAATAATTTGCCGATAGGCTGCAACCAATTCCTCCAGCGTTTTTTCGTCTTCAATGCCAGACACCTCCCGGATAAATTCCATTTTCTTTTCTGCCAATAAAGTCATAGCTCGGTACATTTTTTACAAAAGTATAGGTTATTCACGAAAAAAGAGCACTATATTGAGATAATATCCCCCCGTCTTCATACTGCTTTTTCAACTAGAAAATCCTGGTAAATATCTTCTTCCTCATTCTGCCAAAAAGACAAAGCATCCGTTTGCGCTGCAAAATTGCGAATATCTTCCTCGTCATCTATTGCTTCCACGAAAGTAATTATGACTTTGAATTTGCCCTTGGCAGGGATTTCTTCCAGTGGAAAGAATTTTCCGCCTTCGTATATGGCTGGGATGGTAAGCATAGTTAAAACAAGTTGAATAGTAAATTTAACTGGATGCTCTCCGAAGGGCTTACAAATTTCGGCAATACTTCTCAAACCACCAAGCCGCCCTCCTTCAGCGACTCAACCCTCCACCAACTCCCTAGCCGTAGCAATCGCAGCCTCACTCGGCGGATTCCCACTCAACATCACCGCAATAGACCGAACCCGTTCATCCGGCGCCAGCAGCCGTACATTGGTCACCGTGCGTTGCCCTTCCACTTTTTTGTACACAAAGTAGTGGGCATCGGCACGGGCAGCGATCTGTGGGGTATGCGTAATACTGATGACCTGGTGGCGGGCACTGAGTTCTTTCAATATCACACCCATTTTGAGGGATACATCCCCACTGATGCCTGAGTCGATTTCATCAAAGATCAAGGTGGGCAGCGGAATAGCATCCGCCACCAGGCTTTTGGTGCATAGCGTGAGGCGGGAGAGTTCGCCACCGGAAGCTACGTCTTTGATGGGCAGGTAACGCGCGCCAATGTTGGTGGCAAAAAGAAACTGAACGTCATCAAGCCCTGTTGGAGTAAGTGCCTGAGTATCGGCGATCTCCACCTTAAGCCGGGCATGGGGCATGGACAATTGGGTAAGCATCGCCTGCACCCGCTCTTCAAATTTAGGTGGCACTGCGCGGCGACGTTTGCTGAGTGTGGCCGCAGTGGTTCGCAAGGTCTTTTCCTGGGTAGCGATGGCCTTTTCGATCTTGATTATTTCACTGTCCAGGTTGGTATAGCCGGCCATTTGTTGCTCCAGATCGGTCTGTATCTTAAGGAGTTCATCTACCCCTGAAACACCGTGCTTTTTTTGCAATTTATACATCACATTGAGCCGTTCCTGGGCTTCAGCAATGCGCTGTGGATCATGGTCGGTCCCTTCAGCAATACGTTCAAAATCTTTGGCAAGATCCTGCAGATCAATAATAGAAGCCTCCAGTCGATCGCTCATGGCAGAAAGCTGTGGCGATAGTTTTCGCGTGGGTGCGATGCTGCGGGCAAGTTCCTGGAGTTGGCCCACGAGGTTCATTTCACTTTCAGAAAGATGACTATAAGCGGCACCATAGTTTCGTTTGATATCCTCGGCATTGCTTAGTTGAGCAAGTTCGCCTTCGAGGGTTTCCTGCTCGCCTTCAATGAGTTCTGCAGACTGTAGTTCTTCGAGTTGGAAGCGAAGAAACTCCATCTCTTTCGCCCCGCTTTGACTTCGTTCTATCAGTTCGGCGAGGCGTTTTTTGTCGCTGGCGTATTGTCGGTAACCTTGCTGATATTCTTTGAGCATCGGGCCATTGTCGGCCAGCGCGTCGATCATGCGCAACTGGAAATTGACATGGTGTATGTCAAGGGTATCAAACTGCTGGTGGAGGTCGATCAGATTTTCGGTCAGGCGCTGTAATACCTGATTGTTGGCCGGGGTGTCGTTTACAAATGCGCGGCTTTTGCCTGTTGGCGAGAGTTCTCGGCGGATGACGACTTCGGGGTCATAATCCAGTTCATGGGTGTCAAAAAATTCGCGTAAGTCGTAGGCCGATACGTCAAAATAGGCTTCCACCACACATTTTTGCGCATCATTATAAAACACTTTGGTGTCAGCACGCTCGCCCATGATAAGGCCGAGGGCACCCAGAAGAATGGATTTACCCGCCCCGGTTTCGCCGGTGATGATGGTGAGTTGCTCGGAAAAATTGATCTCGAGTTCGTCTATGAGCGCGTAATTGCGGATGTGCAGGCGTTTTAGCATGGGCTATTGGACAAAGAATTTGGTTTTGTGGATATTAAGATACGGGGATTTTTTGATATCGGGGGCGAAAATAGTGCAGCCGGACAATTTTTTGGCCTTTGATTTAAAATATTTTGTTTTAAAAAATTGGTTTGGACGAGATGACCGTTTCTAAAAAGTTTTTCTGATAGGGTTTACAGGATGAACCGGATTGGATAGCGGTATAAATCCTGTTCATCCTGTAAACCCTGTCAAAAAATTACGGTCGCTGCACGACCAGATTTCCGTTCAGATTCCCCATTTCCGTTATCAGGCGGTATTGGTAGATTCCGGATGGCAAGGCTGGAAGGGCAATATCCAGGATTTGTCCTCCAGTCAAAAGATCTCCCTGAAACAAGTGTCCCACCAAGCGTCCGTCGGCAGCATAGAGATTCAATTGGGCGCTCGTGGTTCTAAGCACCTGAATATCCAGGAAAACCCGATCCAGGGTTGGATTCGGATATACCCGGGTTGATACCAGTCCTGCAATATCCTGAACGCTACTCACACAGGCTTCCGCAAATATGGGCTCAGAAACACCCATACAACCCTCGGAATTCATCATGGATACCGTATAATTACCTGCTACCAGGGCCGTCCAGTTTTGTCCGTTGGCGCCCACAAGCTCGATACCATCCAAAAACCACTGATAGCCGCTTCCTGCGGGTGCAGTCAGGTGACACAGATTATTTTGAACCACTGCCAAGAAAGGTGGATTGACCGATACTATAACCGCATTTGAAGCAGGGCTGTCGCCGCAAAGATCATTGTCAGGATCACTGACCGTAGCGGTGTAGGTCCCTGCAGAGGAAACTGTGATGCTTAACCCTGTTGCTGCATTAGACCAGTTTACGATGCAATCCGGGCAAACGTTGTCCGCGAAAAGCTGGAT
Organism: Lewinellaceae bacterium; assembly: GCA_947476195.1. Lineage (GTDB taxonomy): Bacteria > Bacteroidota > Bacteroidia > Chitinophagales > Saprospiraceae > M3007. The sequence goes on from CANJPT010000093.1 coordinate 9,896, forward strand.
CGATTCACCCGGGCAGAGTGCCGTAGCATCCGATGCTGAGATCATCGGCGCAGGAGGTTCAACCCCTGTGAGGATGAAGATGGGATCGGAGGCCGGACCACTGCCACAAACGTTGCTACTCGAAGCCGAATAAACACCTCCCGTTTCAACCGTAATGCTTGGTCCGGTCTCCCCGTTGGACCAATTCACCGGACAGTCCGGGCACCCGTTCTCTGCTGTAAGCAGGACTGATTGGCCCAGGCAAAATGCGGTGGGGCCGGAAGCAGAAATTGCAGGTGCGGCCGGAGCGGCGCCAACAGTGATCTCAACGGCGTTGGAAACCGGGCTTAGGCCACAGTTATTCCGGACAAAGGCCGTATAGTTGCCTTCTGAAGACACTGTAATATCAGGTCCTGTTTCCCCTGTGGACCAATGGACGATGCAGCCTGAACACACATTTTCTGCGCTCAGGACCACTGATCCGCCGGGACATATTGCCGTGGAGCCTGCAGCAGAGACCGTGGTCGCGGGAGGCAGGGTTTCTGTACTGATGGACAGTATATCAGACGCAGGGCTATCGCCACAAAGGTTACTAGTGGTCGCTGTAAATAAACCACCCGTGGAAACGGTGATGCTTGATCCGGTTTCGCCAGTAGACCAGTTTACGATACAACCCGGGCATATATCAGAAGCCATCAGTTCGACCGATTCACCGGGACAAAGTGTAGCAGCACCCGCAGAAGATACCATTGGCGAAACCGGCAATGCTACGGTAGAGACGAGCACTTCGTTAGAAACTGAACCTTCCCCACAGGTATTCCGGAGCATGGCCGTGAAAATACCTTCAGTAGAGACCGTAATACTATTTCCAGTCTCGCCATTGGACCAAAACACACTGCAATCCGGACAATTATTATCTGCCGTAAGCTCCACCGAGGCACCCGGGCAAAGGATCGTTTGACCTGAAGTGGTCAGGGTGGTTGAGCCTGGAAGACTACTTTCCGTGACGACGATCATATTGGAGGCCGGACTATCCCCACATGTGTTCTCTGTGGAAGGGCTCAGGATCGCAGTGTAGTTACCTGCCGTTGAAACAAGGATGCTTGATCCGGTTTCACCGTTCGACCAATGTACTATACAATCCACACATGCATTATCTGCAGCAAGTACGACTGATTCGCCCGGACAAAGGACCGTTGCACCGGCTGCCGCAATTACAGGAGCAGCCGGGGAAACATCTACAATTCCTGATATTTCCACCCGCTCGCTTTCGCAGACCGCTGAGCTTTCAATATCCATATCGTACAGGTAGTAATAGTAGTCGATACCGCCAGTGGAGGTTTTAAACTGCATTACACCTGGAACGGAATAGGGATAGTTAACCCCGGAACTGTTCCTAAACAATCCGGCCGGACTAATACAGCCCAGTTGCAGGTCAGTACCCTGCGGAATGTCCATATCCAGCAAAATACGTTGTTCTCCATCTTCTATATAGACTACTTTTTCAAGCAAAACCGCCCCACTGGCATTCTTCAATTGAAAGGTGCGGTTGCCGGCGCCGGTGGCATACACCGTCGCAGATTTCAGTCGAAATGGCTTGCTTGCATCCAGAATCAGGAAACGGCCTCCTGCATGGTCTGCGCCGCCTCCAATATCTCTCGAAGCAGGTCCTACACTGTCCACAGAAAAGTAATCTGTGCTTGCTGTGGTAAAAAAACTGGTCGTTTGGGCAAGGTTGGTGGTGAAGGATTCCCCCGTAAATAGCTGCATCTGGTCCGTCGCGGAAGCATACCAATGGATCTCATTGGCCGGATGGCCGGTTGCTTCCAGGATCACCTCGCCCGGTCCGCAACGCTGCACATCGGCTACGAAAGGCGGTGGCGGGCCAAAGAGAAAGATGGAATCTACCGCTTCAAGGACACTTTCTCCAATACCATTGGAAGACTTCAAGCGCACCTTCAATACCCCGCTACCATTGAATGTGACCGTGGGGTGTTGCAGGGTAGAAGTAGCCGGAGTACCGCCCTCAAAGGTCCAAGCCCAGGCCGTTGGACTATTGGCAGAATGGTCGGTGAAGTTGACCTTTGTCTCCCCGCAACCCTCCTGCCGATCCGCTGAGAATACGGCCACCGGAGCCAGGCCTTTATACAACTGAGACTCCCACAATCCACGGCCGTAAGTCCCTGCGAAAATGGTATTGGAAATATAGTTGATCTCCAGTTCATATACCCGGGCATTGGGCAGCCCGTCGAAGAAACCTGTCCAGACACCACCCAACTCATCATTGGTATAGGCGACAAATCCGAAACCGCCGACGTACATGCCGTTTTTGCCGGTGTACTCCCAGGTCGCGCAATACTTGCTTCCTGCGGGCAGGCCTGTGCTGATATTGACCCAGGAAACGCCTGCATCAATTGAGTGAAATACCCCGTTAGCGGTGACGATCAGCAATCGCTGTGGATTTTGAGGGTGTACGGCAATGTAGCTGATGCCGTTTGTACCCCATCCCATACCAGTAGTTGTCCAGGTTGTTCCTCCGTTCGCAGTCGTGAACAAAGACGACCCACGAGACACGTAGATACGCTGATTGTCAGAAGGAGCCAGTTTCATCTGACTCATGTTCCCGTTATCAAAACTGGAGATCTTCGTCCAATCGACGCCTTTATTCGTGCTTTTCCATACGTCAGCAAAGGCAACGTAAATGGTATTAGCTACTTGCGGATCTTGTTCGAAAGGCGTTACCCATGCCCCATCGACGTCCAGGGGTTTTGAGATATCAATGATGGATGTACCTTGATTGGAGGAATAATACATGGACCCAAGCTGAGAAGTACCGTACAAATTATTTGCATTGCTCCAGTCGACAAAGGTTTCCATCCCATCCGCACCGATAAAGTCTACAAATGCTCTGTTGGTGCCACGCATGACACAGGTGCCGTTGTCCTGCGAACCGCCGGTTACCACATTGGGATTGGTCTTTGAAACGCCGATCTTGTATAATTCCTTAATGCTTAACCCATAAGAATGATCCTCAAAAGAGGCTGCCCGATTGATACTCGTAAAGAAGCCTCCATCAGTGCCCACTAAAAGGGTGTTTCCTGCAAATTTCAGGATATCAATGTCCGCATGGTTATATCCAACCCCCAGATCGGCAGCCGTACCGGGTACCCAGTAAGAACTAAGTTCAAAAGAGATCCCACCATTGACCGATTTCCAGGTGTGAACGCCTCCAATGTGCACCTCGTTCGCATAGAGCGGGTCGATGGCAATGGCCATATTACGAGGCGCCTGTCCTTTATCGTCGTCCCCGATTTCACTATATCCCAAATAATTGATCGTGGCTCCATCCACGAGTTTCGTGAAGGATGCGCCACTGTCCGTGGACTTATAAAACCCTCCAAATTTCCCACCCTGCGCTTCTAATACGTACACTACATTGGGATCGGCCGGAGAAACGCCCATCCTTTTGTAGTTGTTATTGGCCGTTCCAAACCCTCCGATCTGGCTGAACGAGGTGCCTCCATCCATGGATCGGTAGACGGAGATCCCGGAAAAATAGATCGTATTCGGGTCGCCCGGCTTGAATTCTACATCGTAACCAACTACACCACTTGCCCCGGTAACGGCTGTCCAGGTGCTCCCTTTATTGGCAGAGCGAAACAAGCCGTTTGATTCGGATACTGCATATACAATGTTGGGGTCCGTTGGATGATACAGGATGCGACTGACCTTCCCGTTACCGCTTAGATTGCCCGTGGTCATCCAGCTTGCGCCACCATCCAGCGATCGGAATACTTTTCCGGAGGTACTGCCCCAGAGATATTGCTGGTTATCATACGGGGAAATTTCAAGGGCATAAACATCGATCGACGTATATTCATCTGCAATCGGCGTCCAGGAGTTTCCTGCCGTGGTAGATTTCCAGACACCGCCCGTTGGACTACCAACAATAAGATGATTGAAATCATTGTTATCGATCCCGATAGCGGTTACGCGCCCCAGGCCAGGGCTCCAGCTGGAAGAAGCGATCGAATAGGTGGGACCGAGTTGTTTCCATGCGCCGCCAAAGTTGCCCGATTCAGCTCGCTGTTGTCTGGCAGCACGACGGTAATCGCGGCCACGCCTGGAAAGTTCGTCATTGGGTATTTTCACCCCTGAATCATCCAATTCCATCAACGCAACGTATTCCCAGCGCTTAAACTGTTTGTAACCGCTCCCCCGCCCTTTCCCGACGATTTTAAAATGCGCTTCAGCTGCTTGCTGGATCTCTGTGACGGGATAAGTTCCCGCATCGATCATTTCCAGGTATTGTTGAGCGGAAGCGGGAAGAACAAGCAGCGCCAAACCGATTATTGGTATCAACCGAAAGTGCATAAGGAATGTATTAGGTAGTGAAAATAAGCCTCAAACAAAGATACGGTGTTGTCGCTAATTTCCACTGGGCTTATCTATGGTTTGTTTTTTTGAACAATTGGCGACATATTATTTGATTTCACAAACTGACAGCAGAAAACACACCAACTTTGTGACGTAAATCTTGCCCATAACTTCCGAAAAAATTGAACGTTTCGGGAAGTCCCGTGTAGCATACTACTGGACATTTTTGTTTTCCCCCCAGACCTATAAGGTTTTTGTAAACCTTATAGGTCTCGATTTTAGAAAATGTCCAGTAGTATGCCCGTGTAGACACTTCATAAACTCAACCTAAAATCTCATGCGTACAATCCTACTTCTGCTATTGCTGGCTGGCTTTTCAACAGCTTTTTCTGCTACTCCATTATCCCTACATCACTTCCTAATTGATACAATTCCCGTCGTGGTTACTTGCCCGCCTGACCAGATCGTTACTTGCGAGCAATTTGACCCTGGTTTGGATGCTTACGGGCAAGCAGTGGTCTCGGGGATTCCCTGCCTGGATACGGTTTTGAGTCTGGTAAATTATGCTCAATTCGACTCTCTCTGCAATCGCGGGACCATCAAGCGTATTTTCCTTGCCTTTGACTGTGATGGCAATTTGAGTACTTGTAGCCAGCGAGTGGTGGTCAATTATGTGCAGGATTACTACATCAAATTTCCTGACGATACCCTGGCTACGGTTTGCAATGCTACCGGCGTTTATGGTCGGCCGATCTTTTTTGGGGAAAATTGCGAGATGATGGGCGTGTCTTATGAAGATCAGATCTTTGGTCTGCCGATTCCGGATGGTTGCGTTAAAATAGAGCGCAACTGGACTGTGATCAACTGGTGTACTTACAACCCCGGACTGCCTCTGACGTATGTGCCTAACCCTACCCTTGTGTCTACATTTTATCAAAACCCCTTGAATGCGCCGGGCCCTATCGTTTCGGCCTGCGGCACTGCGCCGCCCTGGGCTGCTACCATTTCGAAAATAATCCCTACCGACACGGTAGCCACGAATTTTTGTACTTTTTGGAGCGAAAATGCAAATGGCTACCGGTACAAACAAATCATCAGGATCCTGGACACGATTCCCCCAACCATCGCAAATTGCCCTGCCGGTCCGCTTTTGTTGATCGATTCCACTGCCAATGACCCCAATTATTGGAACAACGTTTTCAACCCGGCACTCCCTGCTCAAAACCTGGGCGAGCTAGCGGTCAACCTTTCTTTGGAAGCCACAGATGACTGTTCAAAAGGAAACATCAACATCGATTATTTGCTTTTTCTCGATCTGGATGCCGATGGGTCGATGGAAACAGTGGTTAACACCCGAAATTATCCCCCAGTAGATACCGTCTACTATGGCAACGCCCAGTTCCCCAACTTCCAGGGTGGAACGCCCAGAGCTTTTGACAATCGCCCCTTGCCCAAAAATCAAAAATGGCGTTTTGTGACTGAAGAGACCTATAGCGGCAATTCGAGGATCTGCGCGCTGCGCTGGAACACCGCACAATCGCCTAACACCTATGTTGTCCCCGAATTCCCGGTTGGAACGCACCGGATCAAATGGTTCGTGCAAGATGGTTGCGGCAACGAAACCAGTTGCGCGTATACGTTTACAATACAGCCCAAGGCCTTTGAATGTATCCCGCCCCCTGATGTGGTAGTTTCTTGCGAGCAATTCGACCCGAGCCTTATAGCCTATGGTGAGCCTGACTTGTTCAGCAGTTGCGGAATTGATACCCTTTTCAAATCAGCAAACTACCTCCATTTCGATACGATTTGCAGCCGGGGCACAATCACCCGTGTTTTTAATGCCCTGGACAGTTGTGGCAATTTGAGCCAGTGCAGCCAGCGAATTGTGGTAAATTACAAACAGGACTATTTTATTAAATTTCCCAACGATGTAATAATAACCAACTGTAATGGAACAGGAAACTATGGAACACCCACTTTTTTCGGGGAGGATTGCGAATTGCTGGCGGTTTCTTACGAGGATATATTCCCTGAGCCAGGCTTGCCGGATGCCTGTTATAAGTTTGAACGCAGCTGGACGGCGATAAATTGGTGTACTTACAATCCGCTCCTGGACCTGACAAATGTGCCCAATCCCAATCCCAACCCGATTACAAACCATGCCGCCAATTTACCCGGCCCAACGGTTTCGGCATGCGGTGCCGCGCCACCCTGGGCATCCACCATTGTAAAGATCAATCCGACCGATGCGACAGCCACTGATTTTTGTACTTTTTGGAGCGCGAATGCCAATGGTTATCGCTACAAACAATTGATCAAAATTCTTGATAGTACAGCGCCTACGTTTGACAACTGCCCAGCGCCGCCTTTGCACTATGCCGATTCTACACAGAACAACCCGATGTTGTGGAACCATGTTTTCAACCCGAATTCACCTGCCCAAGACCTGCGAGAAACCGAAACCAACCTTTTGGTCACGGTTTTCGACGCTTGTTCAGGCAGCAACGTAAACATTGAATACCTGCTTTTTCTTGATCTGGATGCGGATGGTCAGCAGGAAACAGTGGTGAATTCTGTGAGCACAGGCATTGCCGGGCTGGGCTGGAACAATGTGCAATACAACAATATTGGAACACCAAACTACACTGGTGGAACACCCACCTCATTTGACGACAGAAATGTGAGCGCTAACCTTAAATGGGGTTTCTCCATTAAAGAGTCGATCCAGGGGAACAACAAAACGGCCTCGGTAAGCTGGAACACCGCGCAATCGCCCAATACCCATTATGCCCCGGAGCTTCCCAATGGCCGGCACAAGATCAAGTGGTTCGCAACGGACGGCTGTGGCAATAATGCCGAATGCGAGCGAATTTTCAGCATCGGCGATACCACCCTGGTAGGCACCCATTCACCCGAACCCGACGGTTTCGCGCTCTACCAAAACGAGCCAAATCCATTCGGAAGCAGTACCACCATTAGGTTCCAATTGCCCGAATCTACCCCCGCCACACTTGCGGTCTTTGATGCAAACGGCAGGTTGCTTTACCGTCAAACAGCCGATTATAGCCCGGGGATGCACACGGTGACCTTTGAAAAAGATCAACTGCCTTCTGCAGGCATTTTGTTTTACAAACTGGAAGCCGGGGCGCATGTGGCCTGGCGGAAGATGGTTTTGTTGCGGTAAGCGCTTCGCGATTTTAGATGAATGGGCCACGGATGACACGGATGAGACACGGATTTCGCCTTTAGATAAGTTCAAAATCCGTGTCTCATCGATGTCATCTGTGGCACATCTATCCGAAAAGGCGAAGCCTTAGGTGACAAAATAAATTTCATCCAAGGGTTTTCTGCGCTACAACGAACGGGTTTTCTACTTTTGCAGAAGTCAAATAAATCAGAATCCCGATTATGCTCCAAGCCGGCGATAAAGCCCCCGATTTTGCCCTTCGTGCCAGCGACAAATCGCTCGTTAAACTTTCTGAACAGCGCGGCAAAAAAGTGTTGTTACTGTTTTTCCCATTTGCCTTTACAGGCGTTTGTACCAAAGAACTCTGTATGATGCGTGACAACCTCGCGGAGTATGAAGGATTGGATACGCAAATTCTAGCCATCTCAGTGGATAGCCCTTATGCGCTCGCAAAATGGAAGGCAGAACAAGGCTTTAACTTTCCAATGCTTTCAGATTTCAACAAAGTAGCAAGCAAAAAATACGATTCACTGTATAAAGCGTTTGGCCTCGGGTTGAAAGGTGTCTCCAAACGTTCAGCTTTCGTCATTGATGTCAATGGAATGATACAATATGCAGAAGTGCTTGAAAATGCGGGAGAACTTCCGAATTTTGAGGCGATCAAGGAAACGTTGAAAGTGATAAGTGATAAGTGATAAGTGTTTGCGGATTGCAGAATTTATCACTCACCATTCTATAATTACCCTTTATCACATATTAATAGCCACGCAGAATAGTTTTGAACAAGGGTACTTCTCAATCATTTTAAAATCAGGCATTTGCATCACTCAAATCATTAAAATCACTCTAATCACAGTATATGCCAGTTACCAAGCCACTTTGGGAAGAAAATGAGGACGTACTTACGATGGATGACATCGGAACGGGCTTGCCCGCACAGATTGTTGTGTATAATGATGATCACAACACCTTTGAGTGGGTCATTGAATGTTTCATGCAAGTGCTCCGGCACGCCAGCGAACAAGCCGAACAACTCGCCCTCATCATACACAACAAGGGAAAAGCGACGGTAAAATCCGGGGGCAAAAAAGAACTCGTGCCGCTTTGTGAAGCCCTGGTAGACCGGGGACTTTCAGCGGAGGTCGAAGAACATTAGCCTTTGTAGTGTTGAACATTGGATGTTTCTTCTCCCTAATCGAGTTGATTGTAATGATTACCAACGAAACTGGTCTCCGCCTTGGTGACCAGTGGGCTAAAACCAAAGTGATTTCAGTCAAGTAACTTAAAAACGAGTTTTTCCTCTTTTTTGACAACGGCGGCAGGAGCAAAAGCACTTGCCGCCGTTTTAGATTAAAAAATAACAATGCCCGTTTTTTATCTCCCTGACGACGATTTTCATGTGTTTCCGCATCCCGATGAGGCGGAATCGAGCGGTCTTGTGGCCGTGAGTGCCGATCTCCATGAAGACCGTACCCTCCTGGGATATGCCAATGGGATGTTCCCATGGTTTGAAGATGGCGGGTATTATTTCTGGTTCACGCCGGATCCTCGTTTTGTGTTGTTTCCCAAGGAGTTGCGGATACACAAGAGCATGCGATCCATTTTCAACCAAGGCAAATTCCGGTATTCACTCGACACTTGTTTTGGCGCCGTAATGCAAGCATGTGCCAGTGTACCACGCAACGAACCCGGCCCGGATAGTACCTGGATCAATGACCAATTCATCGCTACCTACACCCGCCTCCACGAGCGCGGTATGGCGCACAGTGTCGAAGTATGGGAAGACGAACAATTGGTAGGAGGACTTTATGGCATTTCTATTGGCAGGATCTTTTTTGGCGAAAGTATGTTTGCACGGATACCAAATGCCTCCAAAGCCGGATTCATTACGCTCGTGCAGGCGCTCGAAAAATCGGGGTTTTGGCTGGTGGATTGCCAGGTGGAAACACCCCATCTTGTCAGCCTTGGAGCAAGAGGTATTCCCCGGCCTGAGTTTTATGAATTCCTGATGAAGAATGCTTACGAGAAGACTTTGGTGGGAAAATGGAGATTCGGGGAAGGAGGAGTAGAGCTGGCTTAGGGATTTTGGGATATATTTGAACACCGTTGTAGGATAACCAAAAAAATAGTCAACCATGTTACGAACGCTCTTGTTCCTTTCCCTCCCTTTTTCGTTGGTTGCGCAAGGCCCGGGGAAAAGCGATATTCTACTGTTTTCTTTGACCAAAACTGCAGATAGCACCTGGCGACCTGAGGCACCAATATTCCTTACTGCCTTCAACAAG
>CANJPT010000094.1 GCA_947476195.1 Lewinellaceae bacterium
AAGAAGATCGAGCATTGGTGGTTGGTGGATTGGTGATGGGTGATTGGCAGACAAAAGTAGCCGTTTAGTACAGGTTATGGATGCAAGAATACTACTGCACGACTACTTTCTTTCGTTGTTGGGCATTTTTGCTGCGTACTTCAACGATGTATACCCCACGCGGCAAATTTTTTATCTGGAAAAAACCTTGTTCATTCCCTGTTTTTTGGAGCATCACCGTCCTGCCCAAAAAATCCAGGAGCGCAATGGTTGTTGGGCCATCCGTTTCTACCCGGAAGGACAGTGTCTCGTTTGCAGGATTGGGCCACACCCGCAGCCCAGTTCCAAGGGATTGAGCAGGAGAATCTGTATCGACCAGGCAATTCGGAAGTATGCCAGGGCACCAGCAACGACTTGCCAAGGTGCAGTCTATCACAAACGGATTTGGTTTCCCTTCCTGATAGTGCGCGATGCGCCAGGTTTTACGCAGTTCTATGGAATCTGCCGGGTCCTGTTGAGCCCATTGGCATAGCGTAGGCCGTTGGAGTTCAAAATAATTTGGGTCAGCCAGATTTGCCTGTACCTGATACATCGTGTAAAAATAAAAAACGGATCTCGCCAGGTCGCCTTTCGCTGATTCTCTCGGCTCGAATGCTCCTGTTTTAAATTCTGCATAACCATTGATATTGGCTGTTGGAATGCTGGTCAGCAATTGGTTTCCCATGAACCATTTCTGTGTCTGTGCATCGGGTATCTCCGCATAGGGAAAATCTCCACGCGCCTCGTTCACCGTGATTCGAACGGGATACAAGTGGTGCATATCACTGCGGGCATTGCCATCAGCGGCTCCTTTGCTTTGCGGATAGGCGTGTTCGGCGTTCATGCCGTTGCTCCCACCATTTTGATAGACATACTGCGTAGGATCTTGCGTAGGATCCAGATATAAGGTATGACCAGAATAAATACAGCGCACACTATCGTCGTCAATGGCCAATACCCTGGAATAGAGCGTATCGCGGGAGTTGGCATAATCCAAAACAGTTAAGGGACGATAGTGACTGGCCACACTATCGATCAGTTCATTGCCGGACAAGCCGGAAAAAACACTTTCAAAGCCCTGTGCCGAAAGACGCAAACTGGCAAAGACGAGTAAAAACAGGGATCGGTGGGCAAATCGCATGGGTAGGTTCCGATTGAAAAATTGAATTGCGAAGGTAGCGCAGAGATTTCGAACGAGCTTGTACCAAAAGGTGTTTTACAGACTTTTACAGGAAAGAAGATTTTGCATTTCGAGCGATAGAGCCAATGCCCTGTGGACGCTACAATTGGCAAAGTAATTAATAGCATGAGCGTATTCTGATAAATAGAAATGAAAAACAGGTTAAAAAGTCCCCTATTTTTGAGGGCGAAAATAGAACCTTGAAGCATTTTACAGTTATACCTGAATGTTATCAACCCGATTTTTTTGGCTCAATTTGAATAATTTTGAGCCGAAAAATTTCAACGTTCAACGGATTCCATTTCTTTTGTCCCTTGCAAACAACTTTTCACTTTTAACTTTCATTCTTTTAACTTCCTCCTCATGGAAAATCCCCAAAGCCCAAATTCACCTGAATCGCAGGAAACCCCTGACGCTTCCCCTCAGCAACCCGGCGCCAAAAAACGGCGAAGAATTCCCTACACGCCCACAAATGTGGTGTTGTCCTCCGAACAATTAGAATCGGAGGAGACTGATATTCTGGATCCTGAAGCAAATGTCACGGAAGAAGACTTGGAACTGCTCGGAGACCCCGATCTGGATCAGGATGAAGGTGCGGACGAACTTCTGGGCAATGACCGTTATCTCGACGATACCGATTTTGACGATGATCCGCTCAATGAAGAATCTGGTCGCCGCGCTGGTTCGGGTAGCGATCTGGATATTCCAGACGATGATCAGGACTATGCCGGTTCTGGCATGGCGCAGGAAGACGAAGAAAACGACTTCTTCAGCCTTCCAGACGACGAAGCGGGCACCTTTGATCATGACGAGGATATTAAATGAAAATTGCCATTACAGGCGCTTCAGGTCGCATCTGGAATGTAGTGGTCCGGAAATTATTGGACACAGGGCATGAGTTCCGGGTACTCCAACGTCGTGAAAGCCGGGCCTTGAATGGATTGACTGTAGAACGGGTATCGGGTCACCTTTTTTTATCTGCTGCGCCAAAACGCACCTTATGGGCGGCATATTCGACCGGGCTGGGGTCCTACGCTCGACAATCGGCTGGGTTGGTTTCCGATGGAGTTTACGGTAATCCTGGCGTTTATGGTAGCTTTGTGTTGGAAAAAAATACCCGATTCAGGATTTATCTGGTTGTTTAGCAGCTGCTTTCTTTTTCACTACCTCAACCGAAGCATCGTATTTCCGCTCCGTTTGCGCACCCAGGGGAAACGGATGCCCTGGATCATTGCCCTTTCAGCTGTTTGTTTCAATCTGGTCAATGGCTTTTTTCTGGGCTACTTTTTTGCCCGATTTGCCGATTACCCCCCGGATTGGTTTTCAGATGCTCGTTTTTTGAGTGGTATGTTCCTGTTTTGGTTGGGATTGGGCATCAATTGGCAATCGGACAACATTCTTCTTCATTTGCGTAAACCAGGAACAACCGCTTATGCGATTCCGGAAGGTGGCCTTTTCCGCAAAGTGAGCTGCCCGAACCATTTTAGAGAAATACTTGAATGGATCGGATATACAATGAGGACCTGGTGTCTGCCTGTACTGGCTTTTGCCGTATGGACGATTGCCAATCTGGCGCCCAGGGCATTGGCCCATCATCGTTGGTATCAGGCTACGTTTCCAGAATATCCAAAAGAACGCAAAGCATTGATTCCGTTTGTTTTGTAAGCTAAATTCGATTGAATAGTCTTTGCATTTGCAGCACACGCTATATCGTTGCTTGGCCTGTCCGGGATTTTCTACTTCCTGTATTTGCGCATAGGCAACTTGCGCGGGCCATTGCTCAAACGGTTCTGTTTTGGGCGAAGGGTTAAATTGTAGGACCCGCAACATTTGAAGGCTCCAGTAAACTATTGGATTACGACTGATGGTCAGCCCCAGGATTATATTTACAAAACGGAAAGACAACGATTGCTCTGCTTCATTGCAAATGGGACGGACGAGTTTTCTTCAAAATGTTTGATGTTTTATTTGGACTTGTTTATTTTAATGTCATAGAAATACAAATTGTTTTTAAATTTGCGGCACAAATTCTATCGGGTACCGAAATTAAAAGCCCATCTTGTGGATAAATTTTCCTGCTTAGCCATGGGACATTCCCCTTCAAAAAAGGAAATTTGCGGCGAAAGAGCGTTGAGTCGTCCAGCATTTTCAGAGATCACGACCTGGAGTTATTTTCCATTCCTGGTGTTTCTAAAAATCGGCGTTTACATGTTCCTACCCGCTAACGATGAGGTATTCAAACCGTTTATAGTTCATAGTTCCTAGATTTTAGATTCAAAAAATGTCTTACGCTCCACGTATCGCCCCGCTTACTGGCATCCCTGTTCATAAAGTCAAAGCCGTTATTGAACTGCTTGAAAGTGGCGCCACCATTCCTTTCATTGCCCGATACCGGAAAGAAGCCACTGGCGAACTCGACGAGGTACAAATCGGTGATATTCAGGATACCTGGAAAAAAATGCAGGAACTTGATAAACGCCGAGAGGTAATCCTGCAAAGCATTGAAGAGCAGGGCAAACTCACACCTGAACTCCGCCGTGCCATCGAACAGGCAGCCACGATAACTGAACTCGAGGACCTCTACCTGCCCTACCGTCCAAAGCGCAAGACCCGAGCTACGATGGCCATTGAAAAAGGGCTGGAGCCACTGGCAAAACGAATCTTTTCACAAAGCGATAATAGTGGTATCGCTGCGTTGGCCAATCGGTTCATTACAGACCTGGTGCCCACTGTTGAGAATGCACTGCAGGGGGCCCGTGACATCATTGCCGAATGGGTGAGCGAGGATCTTAAAGCGCGTGACAAAGTCCGCCGCCACTTTGCCCGGGGCGCAGAAATTGGCTCGAGACTGGTAAAAGGCAAAGAAGAAGAAGGTTCCAAATACCGGGATTACTTCGAATGGAGCGAGCCACTGACTAAATGTCCCAGCCACCGCTTGCTGGCCATGCGCCGTGGCGAAGAAGAAGGCTTCCTGCGTGTGGGCATCGCGCCTGAGGAAGAGATGGCCATAAATGATCTTGAAAAAATATTTGTCACGGGCTATGGCGAGGCTGCCAATGAGGTACGCATAGCGGTGAAAGACAGTTACAAACGTTTGTTACAGCCAGGCATTGAGACTGAATTCCGAAATACGTCCAAGGAAAAGGCTGATACAGAAGCCATCCGGGTTTTTGCTGAAAATCTGCGTCAACTACTGCTTTCTGCTCCACTGGGGGAGAAAAGAGTGATGGGGGTAGACCCTGGTTTCCGGACAGGTTGCAAGGTGGTCTGCCTTGACGCAAGTGGAACATTACTCAAATACACCGCTATTTTTCTCCACAACCCTTTCGAAGCACAGGCTGAGATCGAAAATCTGGTGGAAAAATATGCCATCGAAGCCATTTCCGTTGGAAATGGAACAGCCGGGCGCGAAACCATGGATTTTTTACGAAAAATCAATTTCAGAACGCCTGTAGAGATATTTCAGGTCAACGAGGCAGGTGCTTCTATCTACTCTGCCAGTGAAGCGGCGCGGGAGGAATTCCCGAAAGAAGACCTCACTGTTCGCGGCTCGGTCAGCATCGGGCGCAGGCTCATGGATCCACTTGCTGAACTCGTCAAAATTGACCCCAAAAGCATCGGTGTTGGTCAATACCAGCATGATGTGAACCAAACCCAATTGAAGGAAGGATTGGATCGTACGGTTGAAAGTTGTGTGAACGCCGTAGGAATCAACCTGAATACCGCCAGTAAACACCTGCTGACTTACGTCTCTGGCTTAGGACCGGGCTTAGCGAAAAACATTGTGGATTATCGCACAGAAAACGGTGCCTTCACCAAAAGAAGCGAGCTTAAAAAAGTGCCACGACTCGGTGACAAAGCTTTTGAACAATGTGCCGGGTTCCTGCGCATCCGCGATGCCAAAAACCCACTTGACAATACCGCTGTCCACCCGGAACGGTATGCGTTGGTAGAAGAAATGGCCGCTGATCTCGGCTGCAAAGTCCTTGATCTGGTACAAGACAAAGAAAAACGGGCAAGTCTTGACCTGAAAAAATATGTCCGCGGCGATGTAGGCCTGCCCACACTCAAAGACATCCTGAAAGAAATTGAAAAGCCTGGCCTGGACCCACGTGGCGCGGCTAAATCCTTCGAGTTTGCCAACGTCCGTAGCCTCGACGATCTTCATGCAGGCATGATCCTTCCTGGCATCGTGACCAACATAACCAACTTCGGTGCATTCGTGGATATCGGCGTAAAAGACAGTGGATTGGTGCACGTCTCACAATTATCCGACAAGTTTGTGCGTGACCCAATGGAGGTAGTTTCGCTGGGGCAGCAGGTTACCGTACGTGTGGTGGAAGTAGATTATGCCAGAAAGCGGGTGGCATTGAGTATGAAGGAAATGTAAAAAATACAGTGATTCATAAACGCCCTAAAATACAAGCTTTTCCCAAAAAATCAGTGGTCTAAGTCTCTAAATTTGGCTTGTTTAAGCTTAACGCCAATAAGATCTGATGGATTATAAACCAACCGGGCAGCCTCACGTGTTGTGATGCTGCCCGGTTAATTTAGACCTTTACAAGGGAAGAAGCCCGAACAAGCTTTTAATCATTTAACTTCAAAACTTTCAAAAACGCTTCCTGCGGAACGTCCACATCTCCAAACTGTTTCATGCGTTTTTTGCCCTCTTTTTGCTTTTCGAGAAGCTTACGTTTACGCGAAATGTCTCCTCCATAGCACTTGGCCGTTACGTCTTTGCGGAGCGCTGAAATGGTTTCCCTGGCAATTACCTTCTGACCAATAGCGGCCTGGATGGCAATTTGGAATTGCTTGCGGGGCAGGAGATCCTTGAGTTTTGCGCACATTTTTCGGCCCATGTATTCCGCTTTGGAGCGGTGAAACAGCGCCGAGAGTGCATCTACAGGTTCGTTATTGAGCTTTATGTCCAATTTTACCAGATCCGTATCGCGGTAATCAAGTATGTGATAGTCGAAGGAAGCATATCCCCGTGTAATGGATTTCAATTTATCGTAGAAATCAAATACAATTTCAGCCAGCGGCAAGTGGAAAATAATTTCCAGGCGAGTCGGTGTGAGGTAATGCTGCTTGATCAGAATACCGCGTTTTTCGAGACAAAGTGTCATGATATTGCCGATGTATTCTGGCTTGGTAATTACCTGGGCATAAATATAAGGTTCCTGAACACTTTGCAAATGGTTGGGCTCAGGGAGCTCTGTGGGTTGGTGTACCGTGAATTGGTTCCCTTTCATATCCGTGGCCTTATAAGGCACGTTCGGCACAGTAGTGATGATATCCTGATCGAACTCACGATATAGACGCTCCTGCACTATTTCCATGTGCAACATGCCTAAAAATCCACATCGGAAACCGAAACCGAGTGCCGTGGAGGTTTCTGGCTCCCAAACCAGAGAGGCGTCGTTAAGCTGTAGTTTTTCCAAGGCGTCGCGCAAATCCTCAAAATCATCATTGTCCAGCGGATAAACACCGGCAAAAACCATGGGTTTTACTTCTTCAAAACCTTTAACACCTTCCGTACAAGGTCTTGCGACGTGCGTGATCGTATCCCCGACCTTGATTTCCTTACTTACTTTAATGCCTGTGATGACATAGCCTACATCACCAGTACTAATTTCAGTCGCTTCAAACTGGCCCATTCGCAGCACACCCACTTCTTCGGCCACAACTTCTTTTCCTGTATTGAAAAATTTAATTTTATCTCCTTTTTTCATGGAGCCATTCATCACCCGAACATAGGCAATGATACCTCGGTAGGAGTTAAAAACCGAATCAAAAATCATGGTTTGAAGCGGTGCTTCGGGGTCTCCACTAGGCACTGGTACGCGGTCGACCACAGCAGCCAAAATTTCCGCAATTCCGATACCTGTTCGACCCGAGGCAGAAATAATATCTTCACGCTTGCATCCTATCAAGTCCATGATTTGGTCTTGTACTTCCTCAACATTAGCACTTTCCATATCCACTTTATTCACAATCGGGATAATTTCCAGATTGTGATCAACTGCCAGATAGAGGTTACTAATTGTTTGCGCCTGAATACCCTGTGAGGCATCTACGAGCAAGAGTGCCCCCTCGCAAGCGGCAATGGAACGGCTCACTTCGTAGGAAAAGTCTACGTGACCAGGTGTATCAATAAGGTTGAAAATATATTCAATACCATTCGCCGGATGTACATACTTCATCTGAATGGCGTGGCTTTTGATTGTAATGCCGCGCTCTCGTTCGAGATCCATGTTGTCAAGCGCCTGATCTTGCATATCGCGCTTGCTAATGGTATGGGTGTACTCCAACAGGCGGTCAGCGAGTGTGCTTTTCCCGTGGTCAATGTGGGCAATGATGCAGAAATTGCGTATATTTTTCATGAAGTGATGCCGTCATATAGTGATGCAGTGATGGGATGATTTCAGATAAAAGCGGATAAAATCAAATTATCGCTCCATCTGTTCATCACTTCATCAAAACGGGCGCGAAGGTACTCCAAATTGGGCTTTTTGCTCGGTTTTTTTGAATATTTGAAAAGAATTTGAAGGCTAAAATACATAGTTCACCGACAAGTTAAATCGATATCCCGGCAAAACAACTCCCGGGGTATGTACTTTGATTTTGTCACCATCCAGTAAAGCGGAAAGTTTTGAGCCAATAAATGGAATATCTCCTACGGTCTGTTGAACTTCGGCCTGGAAAGCGACCAAATCATTGGCCGGATCATCAGAGGAATAGCTTAAGGTTCCTCGGATCCATTTTAAATCCAGGCCAACAATGGTCGCGTCTATGGTAAAGTGATCGCCAAGTCGAAATTGATACCCTATCGCAGCTCCCAAACCAAAGGTATTCGCGGCCCCTTTAAATGTAGTTGCGTATTGGCTTTCAATTTTCTTTGAGGTTCGTGAAAACAACAAGTGGTTGTACCTGGCATAAGGAGCCAGGTAAAATCCACGCGGAGCATGACCTCCCAGATAAAAACGGTTTTCAAGTATGGCACCGAAGGAGGTGTAACGGTTGTTTACTACGTTGCCTTCTCCAGTCAGGGAAAAGTTGTTTTCCAAAAAGTTGGGCAACTTAGTCGGACGAGGAATTCCTACAAGCAAGGAAAGTGATTTGTTGGAAGCATAAGCCCATTCCCCATGTACTTTGATATTTCCCTGCGGCACTAAGGCGCTGATCGGGGCTAAACCAACGCTCCAGGTTTGTTTGGCCTGGTCGTCTTCCAAACGGTTTTGGGAAAAAATGGAGGGTACTGAAAATACGCAAAGCGCAAGGGTAAGCAGGATTGGTTGGATGCTCATATTTATATGTTTTGGAATCTAAACGAAGCGAGGGCGTTATAGATTGGTGAAGGGCTGTTAAGGACATCGTAAACTTTAAATGCTCCCTGCTACAATTTCCAAAATTGTTCGTTCCAAAGCATCCGCGGCATTAACCATTTTCTGTCCTTCTGCCAATACCTGCTCAGCGTAAGCCTTATCGTCTAACCCGGAAGTATTGACTTGAATGTTCATAAATGCACCTCGAACGGCAGCCCTGGCGCACAAGGCGCCTACCCCTGCATCCGTTATCGAGTTGGGGTTGCCTGTTTCGACCATTTGTTTGATAAGAGGAAAGGACTCAAAGGAAAGCTGCATGACTTTAAAGGGCACTTCGATAGCCGTACGGGTACCCGCCTGAATGGCCACTTTTCGAGCCATCTTTTCCTCTGGCGTTGTTTTTGGAAGGCCATAGGCCAGCATGATAAGGTTGAATGCATCTGTGTCTTCATCCACCAATCGGAGGAGTGCATCCTTGATCTTTTGTCCACGCTCGGCAGCATCGGAAAATTCCTCCCAACGCTCGTCCCAACCGCGTTTATGGCTACTGAGATTAGCCACCATCGTAGCAAGTGATGCGCCCAAAGCACCGACATAGGCACTAATGGAACCACCGCCCGGAGCAGGACTTTCGCTGGCGGTTTCGTTGGCGAAGGATACTAAGTCTTTATTGACCAGCTTTTTAGCATTCGCAGGATTGCCTTTTTCTAGGTTGTACTCGATGATCTTTTGCAGTGGATCAAAAGGAGCCAATTCGTCAAGCCCCATGCTTTTTACCGCAATTTTGAGCAATTCCGATTCGCTCACCCCAACACTCCGCTTCTGTTTTTGAAGAAAATAACGCCCAGCCTCGAGCATAGCATTGAGGGGTACAAGCCCCACGAGTTCAGAACCTGTCACACGCATTCCTCGACGGTCGGCGCTTTTGCAACATTCCTCAAAAGCAAGGTGTAGCGGCGTAGCTTGGGCATCCGTTATATTCATCGAGATCTGTGCGACGCCATATTCCTCTATGAACCAACCAATGGCTTTCACACCCTTTAAAGTGCCCGGTTGCCGGAGTGGTTCACCTGCAGCGTCTATCATCGGCTTACCTGTGGCGGGGTCGTTGAGTACGCGTCCTTTTTCACGAACATCAAAAGCCACGGCATTGGCGCGGCGAACGGATGTAGTATTTAGATTGACATTGTAGGCGATCAAAAAATCACGCGCGCCGATGACGGTGGCACCGCTTTTTGCATTAAATACGGAGGGTCCGAAGTCAGGCTTCCAAGCAGGGTTAGCCAATTTCTCGGGCAAGGCTTCATATTCACCTGCTCGGATATCTGCCAGATTCTGGCGCGCCGGACTGCTGGCGGCAGCCTCGTAAAGGTAAATGGGCAGATCAAGTTCACGGCCCACCCGTTCGCCAAGGCGCCGTGCCCATTCGGCGGTTTCTTCCATGGAGATGTTGGCAATGGGGATAAGCGGGCAAACATCAGTTGCACCCATGCGCGGGTGTTCACCACTGTGTTTGCGCATGTCGATTACCTCGCAGGCTTTGCGAATGGCCTGAAATGCAGCTTCAATGACAGCTGCAGGCTCACCCACAAAAGTGACCACTGTGCGGTTGGTAGCAGCTCCGGGATCTACATCCAGGAGTTTCACTCCGCCTCCGGCAGCTTCGATGGTATCTGTTATTTGCTTAATTATGACAGGGTCTTGTCCTTCGGAGAAATTTGGGACACATTCTATAAGTTGTTTCATAAGGCGAAGGTAAGCATTGGAGGAAAACCAAAACGGCGCGGATTTCAAAAAAGGCTCAGCGTTCTATGGGAATAAGCATTGCCATGGAACTATACTTGCAAACTAATATTTACGAGGCACCGAAATTGTCAGAACACGGTATCTTGCAGGCTGAAATTCACACGAAAATTTGACCGTTTCTATGAAAAAATCCTTCCTTTTATTCGCTGCTTTTGCAGCATTCATTACCATCATTCACGCACAAGGCAATAGGGGGCCCCGTCTTTTCCTTGATGTTCCGATTGTTCACCTTTCAGCACCAGATGTCAATCTAATCGCTAACAGAATTGGCGCTGGGGTAGGTACCGCCTTGAATATAGGTACCCACTGGAGTACTGCCCGTATTGGCGGTGGAGCTATTTTCAGCATGGATCCTCAATCAAGAGAATTAGAGAGCACTTTTGTTACAACCCCTTATGCCCTCCTTGAAGTTGGCGCAGGCAAGTTTCGTACCAACGGCAACCAGTGCAACAAAACCAAGACTAAGGCATTTACGGCGATGGGGAAGGTGGGTATGCGTTATGCTTTTATCACCAAGCCATTAAAGGCTGATGCTGTTGCCCCCGAAAAATTCGATGTTACCTTAGGCGTGGAACTCGGCTATTTTTTCATTCGGGATGTCTTCAAAAATACTGAAATATTTATGGACGGCAACTACTTCGTCAACTCAAAGATCGTTGGCGTCAACTTTGGATTTAAGATGTTCCTGAACCTTCGGGCGGATCGGGATCGATAGGATTTAAGTGGACAAGTTTCAAGTGGCAGATCAGACTACTGGGCATTTTCTAAAATCGAGACCTATAAGGTTTTTGAAAACCTTATAGGTCTGGGGACAAAACAAAAATGTCCAGTAGTATGGTGGCAGATTTGCCCATTAACCCACTTGAAACTTGCCCACTTGAATCTTAAAACTTCTGATACTTCATTTGTTTGTCCAGAAGCCAAAATCCTATACCAGTCATTAGTGCCAGGCCGACCACCATAAACCAAAGTGCATGATATCCCCAAGCCGCAATTATTTGTGTACCCAATAAAGGCGCAATGATATTGGCTACAGAATACGACATAGTATAAAGTGCCATGTATTGTCCCTGCTTACTGCCTTCCGAGCGGCCAAAAACAAAATTGCTACTGAATGGCATCACGAACATCTCGCCAAAAGAAATGAGCACGATGAATAATAGTGCCGCCGCAATACCAGCCGGTAGCAGGCAGAAAGAGAATGAAAGGGCATACAATATCAATCCAAATCGAATATACCCGGATGCTGCCCCTCGCCCCTCAAGCCGATGTACCAACGGCATTTCAATGAAGAAAACCAGCAGTCCGTTGAGTGCCAGAATTTGCCCGATTTGCCCTTCTGACCATGCATACGTTTTTTCCCAAAACAGCGGTATCGTCCACAAAATTTGCATAAAAACTACCGCGCCCAACATGTTGAGCAAAACAAATATTAAAAATGGACGGTCACGATAAGGTGATATATTGTTGGACGCTACCATTTCCGCATCTTCTACAATCAGATCCTTTGGCTGCTCAGTCTTGCGTGGCAACAGCCAAAGCAGCGTCATTGCTGCCGCGATACAAGTAAGTCCATCCACCCAAAAAAGACATTCCCACCCAAAAGCAACAAGCATACCGCCCAATGCGGGCGCAAGTGTCCAACCCAGATTTACGGCCATTCTATATAGCGAAATAGACCTTGTTCTGGTATGCGGTTCGCAGTGTTGGGCCATCGCGACAGAATTAGCAGGACGAAATATTTCTGACGAAAAACTCATGGCAAATACGGCTACGCCCATTACCCATATATCGCGAACCAACAACATCAGTAAAAGTATCACCCCATTGAGCAACAGACTTCCAAATTGAACCGGATAGTATCCAACTTTATCGGTGAGTTTGCCCCCAATAAACGCACCACAAAAGGCTCCGACACCAAAACATGTCATCACATACCCGGCCTGCTCCAATGGATAGCCCAGTTTTTTGGTCATATAAAGGGCCAAAAAACTAATTACAAAGGCCCCGCAGCGATTCACAAGGCTGACAACCGAAATATACCAGATTACACGTGGTATACCTCTATACGATCCAATCCAATGGCTGTAGAGTTTTTGTAACATATTCTGCATAAATATTGTACACGTTCTAATTCCAGAAGATGTGCCGTAGGATGAATAAGTGGAAATGAGCGTAAAAGGTTTCCTCCGGAAGAAAAAATAAGTTTAAATAAAAAGCGCCGACTGCTTTTCAGCAGCCGACGCTGTGCATACAATAGAAAGGATTAATGTCGATTGGTTAACTACCCGATCACAGAGCGATCTTTAGATAGTTGCTGGGCATACATCATGGCTGCACCAGCAAGTGCAAGGTCCTTAAAAAGGAGAAATTGCGAACTAATGCTTCCGGCCATTGCACCAGGCATGTGTACTAAAAGTACCATGAACAACAAATAAATAGCGAGTAAGGTACATGCAAGTTTGTCATATTTTCCAATAAGCATACTGATCGAAGCGGCCACCAAACCAACACCACCGAGCAGCACCCAAGCGGTGGGGGCAGGCATATAGGTTGGAACAAAGGACTCTACCATGGCCTTGGTGCTCAAGAAATTGATCAGGCCTAAAACAGCAAATGGAATGGCAAAAAGCCAACGACCGAGTGATAAAAATGCGTTCATGCAGTAGATGGTTTGATTTAAATGAAATTACAGCAGCTCGGGAAATTTCTTACCCCTAAGGAACGGCGGAATTATAACTGCGACTTTGATCTGATTCCTTTCTGCCCATACAGCCCATTTTTTTGATTAAGCAGCCGCACTACTAGAACAAAAAGAAGTGGCCTGTATAACAAGTAATCTACCTGAAGGACACCAACTATTGTTCACGCGTTCCTAAAAGCGTCGGCGAAATTAGTTGAGAAGTTTTTTTCAAAGACCTTTTGGCTGAAAAAAAAGTGCAGCATCTTTAAATTTTCAATTTTAGTTTGACCAATGATACCGTTTCAAGAGCGGTTGCACCTTCTACCAGTTTTATAAACCCATCCATCGGAATATTTGTAAAAACAGACTTTGGAAGGCCTGGTTTGGGCCAAACAACTTCGATGGACTCAATTTTTGTAGCCTGCCCCAGACCTAGTTCTTGACGCAAACTGCTGGCACCAAAACCTCCACCAGTCCCTACCGTAGACCAAATAATGCGTTTTGAACCGTTTTTTTGCACTGTTGTGACTTTGATTTTTGCCCCAATCGCATCCCGGTTGCAGGTTTTTCCCTCACAAAAAATAGTAATCCAATGGTTATCGTTCCCAGGATTTTCAAGTAAGATATTGTTGGCAATATCCCCCTCATAAGCCCCCCCTACTACCACATAAATGTCCTGGTCACCATCATTGTCAATGTCGCCAAAAGCCGTTCCGTGTCCTTTTTGAATTTGCCCAAAGCCATTCATAGAGATATCTTCGAAACGTTGACCATTTACGTTATGAAACATCCTGTTGGGGATAAGTGAGGCCAGGTCAGGCTTTCCAGTGCCCAGATATATATCAGGCCAGCCATCATTGTCCAGATCGCCAAAATTGTTTCCCATAGCATAGGATATTGAGTTAACACCTGCCTGCCGATTCACATTAGTAAATGATTCCTTGCCATTGTTGTGGTAGAGAAACATCCAATCTCCTGCTGCCTGTTTACCCAACAGCCCCATGACATAAGGCCGGGGTCCTGGGTCATTCGGGTCAATATAAAAGTCAGAGCAAAAGATGTCGTCCAGCCCATCGTTGTCGTAATCAAAAAAGAAAGAAGGGAACGTGTGCTGAGAGCCAACTGTTCCTGCCTTTTTAGAAATGTCTTCAAATTTCCAATCGCTGGGCGAAGTGCCACCCCTATTGATTAGAAGTTTATTGTCACCGTTAAAGTTACTGATGTACAGATCAGGGCGCTGATCATTATTAATATCTCCCCAGGTAGCCGCTTTAAAAAAACCTACAAAGTTCATTTTAAGCTGGGGAGCGATGTCGCTAAAGGTGCCATTCCCATTATTGTGGTAAAATTCGCAGGGCTGGGGCTCTGATGCCTTTTGAGTTTCATTAGCGATGTATAGATCGAGCCATCCGTCGCCGTCAAAATCTGCCCAAGCAGCTGCTTGCGTTGGATGGAAAGAGAGCAAGCCCGCTTCAATGGTCACATCAGTAAAGGTGGCATTTCCGTTGTTGCGTAGTAGCGAATTAGGGTGCGTACCGCCTACAAGCCAGGCACCACGCAAAATGAGAATGTCACGATCACCATCGTTGTCATAGTCTGCCTGAATGGTATTGAGTCCACTGACGATTCCAGTCAGGTTCGCTTCTTTCGTACGTTCGGTAAAACTGCCATCCCCGTTATTTTTGAAAAACCGGCATTGATCCCGCAAGCCATAAGAGGTAACGAAAAGGTCAATGTTACCATCGTTGTCAAAATCATCGAGACAAACTCCTCCAGAGATACCCCGTACATCCAGACCAAGTGGAATAGCAATGTCCGTGAATCGGATATTGCCCTTCGATTTAAACACACTTTCCGGGATAAGGTATTGTTTTGGCACACCTTGTGGCCAGGTACCCAAGGTCATATAAGCCAAATTTAATAGCCAGCGCGACTGCACATCATCGGGGAATGTTTGTAAAATACGCTCGAGGATCTTAATAGCACTCAGTGTGCCCGAGGTCATTTTGTATACACCGGCACCCTGAATAGGTAAAATACAAGATTCAGAAGTGTGTGTATTGATGCAGTTTTGTTGCTCGCCAAGACGCAGGTAGGAAAGGGCGAGTAGTTCGTAGGCGGGCTTATTGGCAGGGGTTAGTTTATCCCCTATTTGTGCAATAATGTCTTGAAATTCCATAATTGCCGCCTCGTTTTTACCAGCCTGGAGTATTTGGTCGGCATAAAGCAATTGACTCCCTAATTTATCCTGCGGAGCCGCTTGATCCCATTCTTGTTTAAGGAGCGCAGCTTTTTTACCATTTAGGTTGTAGCACTCCATAGGATCGGCATAATCGGCAATACTGTCCAAAATAGCTATCATACGGGAATGGCCGTCTTTAGCAGCAGCAGTCTTTTTTTTATTAGAGGCTGCATCCTTTTTGCAAAAAGATAAAAAGCAAGCAAGGACGGTAAGGGCAACGAGAAGACTTGTTGAGTGGCGCATTAGTATTCAAAATTTACGGGCAAAGATAAAAAGACCGCCGACTGAAGTCAATAGACTTTTCACCCGCTAAAAATAGCGATCCTTTCAGGGTTCCCCTGAAAAAGAAAATCCCCGGCACTAAATGAGCGCCGGGGACTTTATATCTAAAAGCTTAATTTTAAAGCATTAAGTGTCTTAAGCCTTTTCTTTTTTAACCTTTTCAACAACAGGTTTATCCGATTGAACTGCTTTACCACTTATAATATCCTCTTTTGTGAAATCAACCACCAGTGCTGAAGCCACAAAAATAGAAGAGTAAGTACCAAAGAATACACCGATCAACATACCAAAGGCAAAACCTTTGATTGCACCGCCGCCAAAGAGGAACAGGAGCAAAACAACAATAAACACAGTACCCGAAGTGATAAGCGTACGGCTTAAAGTAGTATTGATGGCCATGTTGAACACATCTTCTTTCTTACGGCCTGCAAATATCCCCATAAACTCACGGATACGGTCATATACGATTACGGTATCGTTTACAGAGAAACCAATTACCGTCAGGATACAAGCAATGATAGCCTGGTCGATCTCCAGGGAGAAGGGTACAAGGCCATGCATTAAAGTAAAGAACGTAAGCATGATCAGCGCATCGTGCAGCAATGAAAGTACTGCACCAAGCGAGAATTGCCAACGGCGGAAACGAATTAACAAGAAAAGGAAGATCAGACCTAACGCCCAGATCCCTGCCATAAAGGACGAGTTCCGGATATCGTCTGCAACGGTAGCACTCACCTGACTCGATGAAACAATGTGGGTGCCGGTGCTACTTGTATTTTTGAAGGACTCCAGATCAGTCGCAATACCCGCAGCTGTGATACCCTCATGTAGCTTGGCAGAAACCCGATCAACTACATCACCTCCTTGCTCATCAATGAGATAAGAGGTTGTAATGTTGAACGTATTTGCAGTATTTACAGCTTTAATGATTGGGTTGCCGCCAAATGAAGCGGTAAGCGGAGCGCGCAATTGCTCAATATCAATTGGCTTATCAAACTGCACATTATAGGAATAACCACCTTTAAAGTCTACGCCCAATTCGAAGCCGTTCATAAAGAACGAAGCTACACCTATGGCGATAAGCACAATGGAGAATGCGTACGCGTATTTGCGTTTACCGATCCAATCATAGTGAAAACCCACCAACCATTTATCAGACCAGGGACGGCTATAGTTGAGCTCGCGACCTTTAGAAGTCCACCATTCTGTGATGTAACGGCCAACCAAAACAGCTGTAAACAAAGAGCAGATAACACCGATCAACAGTACAGTACCGAAACCCTTAATAGGACCAAGACCAAAATAAATGAGTACACCAGCGGTAAGCAGTACCGTGACGTTCGCATCAATGATCGCAGAAAGTGCTCGTGTGAAACCTGTGGCAATCGCTTTTGACATTGATAATCCATTTCGCAACTCCTCTCGAATACGTTCGTAAATAACCACATTCGCATCCACAGCTGTAGCGAGTGTAAGCACGATACCGGCAATACCAGGTAGCGTGAGTACTGTACCCATGGAAGCCAGTGTACCGAGTATAAAGAAAATATTGGCAAGCAACGCAACTACGCTCACCCAGCCACCTTTATGGTAGTAAACTACCATGAAGACACAAAGGAAAAGCACACATAATATCATGGTCGTCAGGGACTTGGCGATGTTATCAGCACCTAAAGAGGGCCCAACCTGACTTTCCTGAACGATGCGGGTACCAGCAGGAAGTTTACCGACCTGAAGAATCTGAGCTAAGTCTTGTGCTTCCTCCAATTTGAATCCACCGGTGATGGAAGTACTTCCGCCTGTGATGGGATTAATTACCCTTGGGCAACTTACGACTTCATCATCCAGCATGATTGCTACCTCACGGTTTCCAGCGTTGGCTGCTTTGGTGGTCATGTCGGCCCAAACTTTTGCGCCGTCATTGTTCATCTGCAGACTCACTTGAATATCGCCAGTGCGTGGATCAGGATCAGCACGTGCAGAAGTTACTACAGAACCGTCCATGGGAGCGTTGTCCGAGCCCGAGCGCTTTTTGACAGCATAAAGTTCATATTTTCCGTTAAGACTTGACGTCGCACCTTGTGCGTCATCTACAGGCTTACGGCTCCAGCGGAACGAAAGATCTGCCGGGAATTTTGACTTTACATCCGGACGCGAGAGGAACGTGTCGATCTGTCGCATCTTATTCTTGTCCACCCAAGCCAGTACAGAGCCGCCCTGACCGTTAAGGCTCATGCGGGAAATTAGGGGCCCGGCTATAGAATCACTGTTCAAACGGTCTTTAATCACCGCCACTTTAGGCTTGGTGCTATCCGCATTGCCATCAGGACCTTTTGGATATTCATAGGTGGTGTCCTTTAAGATCACCTGTCCGCTTACTGCAGCCTGATTGACCTTCAGAAGATCATCAGCGTTTGTAAAACCTTGAATGATACCGGCATCCTGGACACGGTAAGTTTCCCAAAATTCCAGTTTTGCCTGGCTTTGGAGCATATCCCGGGCACGCTTCGGGTTATCAATACCCGGCAGTTCTACCTGGATAAGATCCCGTGCAGCATCTAAGCTGACGTTTGGTTGAACTACGCCAAGTTTATCGATACGCTGTTTGAGGCGCTTATACGTCTCGCCCACGGTACCGTTGGCAAGGGTACGTATGGTGTTGAGCGCATCAGCATCCGGAGCATCGAATTTGATGCCACTTGCCTCATTACGGGCAAAAACGGAGGCCAGTGTGCGGCCTTCACCAACTTCTTTCCAAGCTTGTGCAAAAAGGCTGATGTAGTCCCCCTGCTGTGTTTTTTGCAGTTCGGAGGCGCGTGCAAGTGCTTTTGCAAAAGCAGGGTCAGTTGTATTGCCCGAGAGACTTTTCAGAAAATCACGCAAATCCACCTGTAGCAATACGCTCATGCCACCTTTTAGGTCAAGACCCATCGCCAATTGGCTTTTCTTCAGGTCAGCATAAGTGAATTGTTTGATGAGCGGGATTTCAAAAACCGTTTCGGTTGAGAGAGAATCCAGATACTGAGCATAGCATGCTTGCCAGCCGAGTGTGGGGTTTTTGCCAGAACAATCATCCGCGTAGGCTCTCGCATCGGATTCAATGTTATTCGTCGGAATGACGAGTAAGTACTGGTACAGGCACACTATAGTGAGTGCGATCAGAAAAAAACGAACTACGCCTTTGCTTTGCATACCTCTAAAAATAAGTAAGTTATTGAGTGAGCGGGTGTTTGAATGTTGGGGGTATCTCGAAAAAAGTCCGCAAATGTACGGAACCCTACTGAAACCAAAGGCAAAGAATGAAAAATCGTCACTTTGGCAACAACTTCTTTAGTTCACCTACAATTTCAGCATAGGCTGAATCGGCATTGGAGTAATCTGAGACGGCCTTCCCCATGGAGGGTAAGGACTTGAGCTTTTCGAGCCCAGTGCCCTCAAAATCAGCTTTTTCGATGCGCAAGGGTATCATTCTCCGGCCTTCGCCAAGAGCATTGTACATCACTTCAAACCAATCAGTAGCGTTAAATAAATTGACTGTAATAAGTACCAACAGATAGTCTGCATCGGCCATTTCAGCTTTTGCCTGGGCTACAAGTTCTGATCCAAGCGTCTCATTCACGTTGTAAACACGAATTTTCTTCATCAGCTTCAGCACATTCAGGTGCCGGTTGAGCATTTTACAATGCTGCTCGTCTTCCGGAGCATAGATGACCACGAATTTGGGCACCGCTGAGGTGCTTGCCGGCCCTGCCCCGGGGCCCTTAAGTTCAAAATCCGATTCCGAAAGGCTGTTTGTCAAGTCGAGAATTGCCGCAACCACGTTGGCACTTACCAACTGCTGGTCCTTAAATTCGATCTGCCCATTCAGATGCGCTTTGTTGGCCTGACCTAAGCGGCTTTCCAGCAAAATGGTCTGGGTGCGTTTTTCAGATCCATCCGGAAGTAATCCTTGCAGATATTTGATGGCTTTGGCCAGATCTGGTATCTGGATCAACTCCTCGATCTCTTTTTTCAGGTCAGAAAGTGGCTTAGGTA
>CANJPT010000095.1 GCA_947476195.1 Lewinellaceae bacterium
GATGGAGTAGGGGAGTGGGATGTTAAGTTTCGCAAACAATTTTCAAATATCGCTGTTTGCTCCACTTGACAACCTTTAGTCCATTTTCACCCAATTCACGACCTTTGCTCCATGGCAAAACAGCAGGAATCAAACCCTCCGGAACAGGCTTTTGTAAACCCGATCGATAAAGACAAAGTGGCCGAAAACCCCGGCCTATTGCCCTATGCGCACACGGCTGGCGGGGCGGTCATCCGCCCGGAGGACAAAGGCCGTATTCGTGGCAATGCCATGACGGCCATGTACGACCAGACCGACCGGCAAATGGAGCAACTCCGCAAACAAATGGAGACGCTTGTGCATCAGGCCAAGTCGCTTAATTCCCGCATGGAGGTCTCCGAGGCCATCTATCAGGCGGATATTCCTTTTCAGCCTGTAATCCATCACCATTATCATCTGTATCAACGAAAATCAGATGGAACGCACTTGCTTTCCATGATCGCACCTCATGAATGGGGCCGTAAATCGCCTTATGAGCATCTGGCGAGTGTGCGCTTATTGGGGGATCATACCTGGGAGGTCCTGAACGATGCAGTATGAGCGATGAACTAAAATGCTTATCAGCAGACCATAGAATGTTCATCGTTCATTGGTTAGCAGGATTTCATTCCCGATACAGCTGATTATCGTTTTCGAAGCAAGCAAAAAGGTACAGCGGCCCTTAATATTTGTATCCAGGGATGGTAAGAAAATGGTTGGAGGTGCAGCGCACCGCAATATTTAGCGGTGCACTGCACCTCCAACGGATCAATCTGTATTTAATTTTCAAATATTTCGCCGCGCTGCGGCTTCCAAAATGGTTGTATTGTACTTAAAGCTCAACTATAAACAGGATTAAAACGTGCTAACCAGTTACGTTCGTAGTTCATATCTTTGCGCGTCTTCCTCCAAATTTTTGAACGAATTGAATGTTTTTTAACGCGGTTTTCCAAATAATACTTGGAACTCGAGCGTATGATTCCAGGTTTAGCCTGGATATTATGCCCGGAGCCCCCCAAATCCACAACTAAACAAATCACCACTTCATGGAATTATCCACTCGCTACACGCCCTCCGAAATTGAAGAACGCTGGTATGCCCATTGGGAAGGCCGGGGCTATTTTCGCTCTGTGCCTGATGAACGTGAGCCGTTCAGTATTGTTATTCCGCCGCCCAATGTGACGGGTGTGCTGCACATGGGGCACATGCTCAACAATACCATTCAGGATATTCTGATCCGGAAAGCGCGTCTGGATGGCAAAAATGCCTGCTGGGTGCCGGGGACCGATCACGCGAGTATTGCCACGGAAGCCAAGGTGGTGCATTGGTTGCGGGAGGAGAAAAAACTCCGCAAGGTGGATCTTACCCGCGAGGCGTTTATGGATTATGCCTATCAATGGAAGGATAAATACGGCGGCATTATCCTGCATCAGTTGCGCAAGCTGGGCGCTTCCTGCGACTGGGACCGAACGGCTTTTACCATGGATAAAGGCTATTATGACGATGTGATCCAGGTGTTCATTGACCTGTATAAAAAGGACAAGCTTTACCGTGGCTTGCGTATGGTCAACTGGGACCCGGAAGCTAAAACGGTGCTTTCCAATGAAGAGGTGATTTACGGCGAAGAAAACGCCCAACTGTATCATATCCAATATAAAGGGGTGGATGGCAGCGCAGGAGTTACTATTGCAACCCAACGTCCGGAAACCATTTTTGCCGACGTAGCCATTGCGGTGAATCCCAAGGACCCGCGCTACACCAGCCTGGTGGGCAAGCAAGTGTTGATCCCGCTCATCGACCGTGCCATCCCGGTAATCGCGGATGATTACGTGGACATTGAGTTCGGCACTGGCGCCCTGAAGATCACGCCGGCGCACGACCCCAATGACTACGAAGTCGGACAGCGCCATAAACTGGATGTCATCGATACCATTGCGGATGATGGCAAGTTGAACGACAAATGTACGTTTTTGCCTATTGTCGGCCTGGACCGTTTTGAAGCCCGCAAGCAAATGAGGGGCTTTTTGGAAGGCTGTGAAAGTTTGGTGAAGATTGAAGATTACATGACCAATATCGGCCGCTCGGAACGCACCAACGCTGTGGTGGAGCCCAAGCTTTCGCTCCAGTGGTTTGTTAAAATGACTGATCTGGGCGCGCCTGCCCTCAAAGCCGTGATAGACGAGGAAGTGAAATTTTACCCGCCCCATTTCCAGAATTTGTATCGGAACTGGATGGAAAACCTCCGGGACTGGTGTATTTCGCGGCAGCTGTGGTGGGGTCAACAGATCCCGGCCTGGTACCTGAAAAGTGAAGGACTGAGCCAGGAAACGCACGTCTTTGTCGCCGCCAACGCCGACGAAGCGCTCCTGAAGGCAAAGGAAGCAACCGGCAACAATCAACTGACCCTCAACGATCTTCGCCAGGACGAAGACGTGCTCGATACCTGGGCTTCTTCCTGGCTCTGGCCGATCTCCGTCTTCGACGGTTTCAAAAAGCCCGATGGCGAAGTCTCTTACTATTACCCCACCAACGTATTGGTGACTGGTTGGGACATCATCTTTTTCTGGGTGGCGCGTATGATCATGGCGGGCTACGAGTTCCGCGGCGAAAAGCCTTTTAAAGCGGTGTATTTCACCGGTATGGTGCGCGACAAACAACGGCGCAAAATGTCCAAATCACTCGGCAACTCACCGGATGCCCTGCAATTGCTGGAAGATTTCGGAGCAGATGGGGTGCGCTACGGACTGATGTCGAGCGCGGCTGCTGGAGGCGATATCCTGTTTGACGATAAACTCTGTGAAAACGGACGTAATTTTTGCAACAAACTTTGGAACGCTTTGCGGTTGGTGAAGGGGTGGTCGGTGCCCCCCCCCGGCCCCCTCATTAGGGGGGGGGAGCGCATTTCTTCGGGCATCTCTCCTTCAGAAGAAGCAAGAACTTCTCCAACCCAAATGGAAGGTGAGCGCAGTTCGCTAGTCCTTTCGGAATCTGATGAAGCAAGAACTTCCCTTCCCCTAATGGGGGGGCAGGGGGGGGCAAAAAACGCCCTAGCCATCCACTGGATCAACCATAAATTCCAGCAAACCCTAACGCAAATCGAATCAGATTTTGAGCAATTCCGCCTGAGCGAAGCCTTACTGGGCCTTTATTCCTTTATATGGGACGATTTCTGCGCCTGGTATCTGGAAATGGTGAAGCCGGGCTACGAACAGCCGATCGATCAGGAGACATACGAGGCTACCATCGATATTTATTCCAGGATCATGGTGGCCCTGCATCCTTTCATGCCTTTTGTGACTGAAGAAATCTGGCACCAACTTCGTGCCCGTACGGAAGGAGACGACGTTTGTGTTCAAAAGTACCCAAAGGCGGTCGCTTTTGACTTAGCTTTGATCACCCAAGTAGAATCTGCCAAAACCATCATCACGGGTATCCGCGAGGTACGCAATCAAAACCAGGTCAAACCCCGCGATCCCCTTGCCATCACGGTACAGGATAGTGAGACGGCCCGGGCATTGTTTGCGCAGGAAGGTTTCCGTGAAATGTTGATGAAAATGGCGGTTCTCGAGTCGCTGGAATTGTCCGGCGAGGAGCCAGCCAATGCCAAATCCTTCATTTCAGGCACAGACAAGTTCTTCGTCGCCCTCAATCAAACCATCGACGTAGCAGCGGAGCGCAAAAAGATTACCGAAGAACTGGAATACCAGCGTGGGTTCATCCGCTCCATTGAAGGAAAACTTTCCAATGAGCGTTTTGTGGCCAGCGCACCAGCCGCAGTGGTGGATAATGAGCGGAAAAAACTGGCGGATGGATTGGCGCGGGTACAAATGCTTGAAGAAAGCCTTTCTAAACTATGAACTATGAGCTATGAACGGGCGCTTGTCTGGCATAGGAATTAGGGATGGAGGTGTAGTGGTAGGTGAGCGCATCAGATATCTATTGACCGGGTGACTCTGAGTCTAATGTCGTCAACGTAAAGATTTTCAACCCACGACTTTTGTCGTGGGAGGAATTGAATCCAAACCGATTTATCGGTTTTTAATTAGGAAACCTATGAATCGGTTAATAAATCTACGCTGTTGAACAGTCCCACGACTGAAGTCGTGGGTTCAAAAAATGGCATAACCGCAGTCACCCTTAACGTAGCTAAGATGGGCAACTTTCCCTATCTTTACTCCCTGAACCCATCTTTCCACTGCGATGCGTCGTAACCTGCTCCTTTTTGCGTTCGTTTGTTTGCTTTCCCTGCGTTGCGCGCGGGAGGTGATCATAGAATTGCCGGAGCAGCCGACCAAACTGGTGGCAGTGTGCCATTTTACAGAAGATCAGAATTTCCGGGTGAAGATCTCGCTCAGCCAGGATGTAAATGATGTCAGCGAGCCGGAATTTTTAAAAACCATGGTGGATGCTACGCTTTCAGTGAACGGACAATTCTGGGACCGGCTCAAACCAGACACCACGGTGGTTGACAAGATCACCTATTGGGTAAGTAATAGAGACCAAAAGGCTCAATCAGGGGTAAAATATTCCATTTCTGTACGCGTACCTGGGTATACAACGGTTCAATCGTCCAGTACCATTCCGGATCAAATAGATTTAGATCCGATTTTGCTTAGTGCGAACGATATTTCAGTGATTCCTTTAAGCGATGGGCAGAGCGAGCTTCGCGTTTCATTGGCACTCCGCTTGAAACAATTGCCCACGGGGCATTATTATTTTGCTTTCAATCTTACCCATGAGACGGAGGTATTTGATCCAAGCTATTCAGAAGAAAGCAGTACCAATTTCTTGACTGACGGGCGCACTTTTTCGCTGCTCCATGACATCCCCGAACCAGTTGTATTGGTCAATGAAAATTTCTGGGCAGATAACCGGCGTACACTTTACCTGACGGCCCGTATTCCGTTTGATCCGGAAATTGAGCGCCCACGTCGCATTTATATAGAGTGGCGCACGCTTTCGGAGCAATTTTACCGATACCACTTGTCCCTTTCCCGTCAGGGCGGCAATGTCCCGTTTAGTGAGCCGGATGCAGTATTTAATAACATTATAGGTGGTTATGGTAATTTTTCCGGCTATGCCGTTTCAAGGGACACCGTGATGATTCCAGATTTTTAGACAGCGCGTTTTGTATCCCTTGTTGGTTTTTGGGGGAGATTAATAACGGTACGCTTTCTGCCGTTTTTCAAACAAGCGCTAACTTCAAAAACCTAAAAACAGACAAAAAAGCCCTCGTTTTTGTCAACAGCGCTACCCTCCGATACGCTTTTATTAAAATTCGGTCTACATTGTGTCACAATGCCCTTTCGTGCGCAACTTTTTAGTTAGTGGCTTATGCTTTGACGTTTACCCTGAGTACTTTTGCCCCGAATTTTTAGAGAAAATTTTTCAAATAATATAAAGCCTTAACGAATGAGCAAAATAACTGTAGTGGGCGCCGGCAACGTGGGCGCAACTTGCGCCAATGTGTTGGCACACGCAGACACGGTGAACCAAGTCGTACTCATAGACATTCAGGGAAATCTGGCCAAGGGTAAAGCGCTTGATATGTGGCAGCAAGCTCCGATAGATGGCTACTCTTCCCGCGTAATCGGCGGTGATGACTATGCCCTGACAGCGGGATCTGACATTGTGATTATTACAGCAGGCATCCCCCGCAAACCAGGGATGAGCCGCGACGACTTGATCGCTACCAATGCTAAAATTGTGGTATCGGTAACAGAAAACATTCTGAAATTCACCAAAAATCCGATCATCATTGTAGTATCTAACCCACTCGATGTAATGACCTATGCTTGCTGGAAAGCTTCCGGTCTATCTGACAAGCGGGTATTTGGCATGGCGGGTGTTTTGGATACTGCGCGCTACCGTGCCTTTCTTGCTGAAGCCCTTGACGTATCTCCTAAAGATATCCAGGCGGTGCTTATGGGGGGGCACGGCGATACCATGGTGCCATTGCCTCGCTATACCACCGTGAGCGGCATTCCGGTGACTGAATTGATCCGAAAAGACAAACTTGATGCCATCCTCGAGCGCACTAAAGTAGGTGGAGGCGAATTGGTAAACCTGATGGGCACCTCTGCCTGGTATGCACCTGGAGCTGCAGCAGCCCAAATGGCCATCTCCATCTTGAAGGATGAAAAACGCATATTTCCTTGTTGTGTACGCCTCAACGGGCAGTACAAACTCAAGGATATTTTCGTAGGCGCTCCAGTAAAACTGGGTAAAAAAGGCATTCAGGAGATCATCAAACTACGTTTGAAAAAAGACGAACTCGCACTGTTGCAAAAATCTGCAGAAGCTGTCAAAGAGGTTGCAGATGCACTGGATGCTATGAATTTGGTTTAAGTACTAAATTTCAGTTGGGCAAGTTTCAAGTTTCAAGTTTCAATTGGGCAGGTTTCAATTGGGCAGGTTTCAAAATACCCTTTGATACCTGTCCAAGTGAAATTTAAAACGAATAACATGGAATCACCCTCGTTCTGGAATGAAATGGTCTCCGCAAAAAACGGAGAGTCATTGTCGGAAATGGCTGAAAATCAGCCTATAATGCTTGTATTTTTGCGTTTTTTCGGCTGCTCTTTTTGTCGGGAAGCTATCAGCGATATTGCAAAACATCGGAATATTTTTGAGTCCAAAGGGTTCAAGGTTGTTTTTGTACACATGGCACCGGATGTTGCAGTGGCGGAAAAGTTTTTCAAAAAATACAAACTGTTTCCTGTCGACCATATTTCTGATCCTGAAAAGCGTTTTTACAAGGAATTTGGCCTTGGACGCGGCACTCCGCAACAACTTTTTGGTCTGATGAATTGGATCCGGGGCGTTCAGGCCGCTGTGGTGGAAGGACATGGCGCTGAACTGGAATCTCCTGAACTTGGAGATGGTTTCCAAATGCCTGGCGTATTCGTGCTGCACAAGGGCGAAATAATTCGCAGCTTTATCCATAGCCATGCACACGATCGTCCGGATTATGAAGAGATCTGCCAGATTTGATCAGCTTGTAAGGACAGGTTTTAACCTGCTTTTTTTGGGTATTTTCTTCCTTCAATGGCTTCCGGCTCAAACGCCGGACAGCAGCCGGCTTCCCCTTCAACTTAAAGCTACAAAGCTTCTCCCCGAATTAACCATTCGGGATGCCCGTTTTGAACGTACCGGTTACAGTTTTTGGAAAGCTGATTCGTTGCCAACAAACGGTTCGATTTCCTTATCGGACAGGCTATTGTGGGAAAATGTTCTGGATGTACGCGCCAATGCACCTGGTACCCTGGCCACCATTTCCGTGCGTGGTGCGGGTGCTAGCCGAACCCCGGTTATCTGGAACGGACTAAATCTCCAAAGCTCCATGAATGGTGTGGTAGATGTTTCGCTGATTCCCTTCTGGCCAGACGACCAGCTAGAGATTCAATATGGTGGACAGAGTGCCGCCAAAAGCAGTGGCGCCATGGCAGGTAGTGTGGTCATTGATCAGGCCCGGCAACCGTTTGGAACAGGTCTCTCAGGTTTCTTCAATGGAATGGCGGGTAGTTTTGGACTAAGGCAAGGCAGTGCCGGAGCAGGTTTTTCAGCCAAGCGGTTCGCCTCCAGGATCCGGTTTGTTTCACAACAGGCTGAAAACGATTTCAAGTTTCGAAACCAGGGCCTTGACGGGCAATTCTACCCGACACAACAGGTCAATAATTTTCAAAAAAAGACGGATCTCCAGCAATTCAATGAACTGAAGATCAACGATAAGCATACTGTAAAAACAGTATGCTGGATTCAGGATGTTTTTCGGGAACTTCCGCCGTCAACCACCGAATCGCCGCGGGAAACCTGGCAAACTGACCGCGCTCACCGGGCACAACTTACCTGGGAACATGCACCCGGCATACACACGCTATGGACCACCAGAATTGCCTGGTTGGATGATTTCCTTGCCTTCAATCTTGCGGGTGACACAGACACGAGTCGTTCGCGTCAGGCATTATTAAGCACAGAATGTGCGACTGCACTGAGCAAAAAATGGGCGGCAAGGGCCGGTGGAACAGCCCTTCGGCAATGGGCGCAAGTAGATGGGTATACAGATAGCATCCAATGGTATGGGCAGACAAGGTTGGCCGGTTATGCCATGGGAGAGTTTAGGCAGGGCAATAACCGGTTTTCAGTCTTGTTGCGTCAGGAATGGGCGGAAGTACAAGCCGCGCCATTTACCTGGTCAGTGGGTGGGCAAATTGGACTGGGCAGGGTGGGGGAGACGCGGTTTCATTTTTCCCGCAATTTTAACTTGCCTACCCTGAACGATCGCTATTGGAAAAACCTGGGCAAGCCTGACCTTCGTCCCGAAAAAGGATATTCCGCAGATCTGGCTTGGAGCTTACAACGTGCGGTTTTTTCGTTTGAATTGACGGGATTTGAATTGATTATGGACGATTGGATCCTTTGGCAGCCGGATTCTACCGGACTTTTCAGGCCGGGCAATTTGCGGAAGGTTTGGAGTCGGGGCCTTGAAGCTGGGGTTAAGTGGAACCTATCAAACCGGGAATGGAAAGTAGATTTTTCAGGCAGACTGCAATTTTCAAAAACGACCAATCTGGAAGTTTACGGTGGCTCGGAAAGTGTGTTGGGAAAACAGTTACCCTATACGCCCCGAGGCTCAGGGGGGATTTCCATTAGAGTCTCACGGGGTGTTTTTTCTGCGGCCTATTTGCAGCAATTCACCGGAGTGCGTTTCGACAATGGCGGTGGCAAGATAGGCGCCTATCAAATGGGTAATTTGCTGTGCTCCGCTGCGCTTTGGAAACGTCGCATCTCAGTCGACCTACGCCTGGAAAACCTCTGGAATGTGCAATATGAAATTATCCGGTATCGACCCATGCCTGGAAGAGCCTGGCGCCTGGGTGTTGGGTATAAATGGCCATGAAAATGTCCAATGTCCAACAAGGAATGTCCAATGTCCAGGTTAAGCGCTGCTCCTGGTAGTATTTTTGTTGACGGTGGGTATTTTGTTATTTTTCTCAACAATCCCAAGCTTTACAACCACTTGGACATTGGACATTCCTTGTTGGACATTGGACATTTAATTTAACTTCTCAGGTGCCAGACTTTAAAAGGTTCTCACCCCCTTGGGATGCCGTTCCACATACCCCAAAATAATACGTCCGGCATCCGGATCAGCATAGGAAATCGAAAGACACTCCAACAGATCATCCACTGATTGATCTCCGTCTTCCGTACTTACAAATCCATAGCCTTTATACCGGCCGTCCCGTATCCCAACTACGGCTACTTCCCCTTCCGTTCGTCCTTTTTCCACAAAGAAAAAACTGCCTGAAAGCCGCTTAGAAATTTTTGAAATGGCAGCTTCTGCGCGAATGTTATAATCTTCCGGCGACTCTTCTCCGACGCAGGCGCCGAAGCATTTTTTGATGTTGTAATGGAAGCAGGCCTGGTCAGAACTATCCAGATGGTTGAGTCGGTGACAAAGCTCGTGTTGATAGACAAGGCTTTGTAAATAGTTTCGGGCATTGTCAGGTTTGGGATATTCTGCTATTAGTTCAAGATTTTTGGCGTTTTTGACCGAATTTTTCCCAAAAACCAGGCAACGATATCCTTGAAAATCGGTGTAAGCAAAAATGGCTCCGGTATGTTGTCTGGTGCGCAGGGCGCGGTTCACAGCAGGCTGAAGGCGTTTGATTTCGGCACTTTCATGCAATAAAGCAACGAGCTCACTACCCGTTACCTCCCAACTTATATCTGCCACCCCTAAGCGGATCTTTTCGCCTTTAGCAGTTTGGTCTGCAAAGTGCTCGAAAAGTCGTTTTCGAATATTCAGGCTCTTGCCTACATAAATGACCCGTCCGTCCGTATCGTGAAAATAGTAGACTCCACAGCTTTCAGGCACCGCGTGAAGGCGCTCAAGTGTGATATTGGGTGGGAGTTTGGTCTCTTTCACCCCAAGATTGATCAGCATTCGGATACTTTGCTTTCCTTCCTGTTCTGCCAGTATTTTCTCGAAAAGCCGGGTAGTTGCCAGTGTATCATCCAACGCACGGTGGCTTTTTTCTGCATGAATCTCAAAGTGCTTTTTAAGGTTACTGAGGCTATAACTCGCTAAGCCAGGAAAAACTTTTCTGGAAAGCCGAACAGTGCAAAGCTGGCGGCGCTGAAAATCATAGCCGAGTCGCGCAAACTCTTCACGCACAAAGGAGTAGTCAAAATTAACATTGTGCGCCACAAAGATCATTCCTTCTGTCAATTGCACAATTTGCTTGGCGACCTCAAAGAATTTGGGCGCATGAGCCACCATTTGGTCGGTAATGCCAGTGATCTGGGTAATCTGCCTGGGGATACTCCGTTCCGGGTTCAGAAGGGTCGAAAATGTATTCAATACCTTATCCCCATCGTGCAGCACAATGGCAATTTCGGTGATGCGCTCGAATTTGGCTACGCCACCAGTAGTTTCAACGTCTATTATTGTGTACATTATATCTTCCAATCCAGGCGAAGGGTATAATTGCGGGGTGCATCTAAAAGTGCCGGACGAACCGAGTACTCTTCGTTGAGCAGATTTCCGCACAAGGCGCTTATCTTTAAGGACTTAGTCAGATTAAAGGAGGCTCTTAGATCAACAACGGTTTGTCCTTTATGTGTTTTTCTGAAGTTGCGAACGGCCAGAAATTCGGTCGGTGCAAATGCGTCAGGAAGTGCGAAACCATTGATGCGGATATAGCCCTCAAAGAGTTCATCGATTGCTTGCATAAAACTGTTGTACTGTACAGAAGTGCCCAAAGAAAAACGCCCCACGTTATATTCAGCGTCAAATTTAAAGGTGTTTTTGAACCGATATTTGAGTACGTTTGAACTATCTGAGGATCCATACACAATACGGAGCGAATCATTGAAAACCTTGTAACGCGGATTGATACTGGTAAAGCCAGTCAGCAAGGATAATGTGCCAGGCCCAATTTTCCCCTGTCCAACCAGTGAAACCTCATATCCTGTGGTACGCGTATCGGCTGTATTTTCTGAGTGAAAACGGGCTTTGCTGCCAGAAAAACTGATCAAAACGGTATCCAGAACAAACTCCATCATTTTTTGGTATTCAGACTCGAAGGCTGTTACATCTAAATATCCCTGCCAGTCTCCAAAGCGAAAACCTTGTTTGAACCCTATTTCAGCCGTCCAACCAGTTTCAGAAACAAGGGCAGGATTGGGTACAACATTGTTTCCGACCCCAAAATTAGTACTCACATATTTTTCTGCGATTGTCGGGTATCGGTATCCCTGTCCCCACGACGCCCGAATATAAGTGGCCTTGCCTGCCTGATAATTTGCCCCAAATCGGATTACCGGTTTGGCTTCATTGATAGTGCCATTTGGGATTACTCCAAGCAGTTCGGTACCTAATCGAATGCTATCAGGTCCATGTTGAACATTTTGCTCCAGACGAAATCCAGCGGAAAGATTGAGACGGCTGAACACCTTGTAGTCCAATTGTGCATAGGCTGCCAGGTTGCGGGCCTGGTAATTAGCATTACCATAAACTTCAGCATCGACGGTATTATACATGCCCACAACCCCACAGGTTGTTACTAAACCGATTTGGTCCATTGCGCGCTGAAATTGGTATTCCCCATAATAAAGCCGGCTATCGTTGCTTTGGTTGCCAGAATTGTTGTTGTGGATATAAAAGTACCGGCTCAATATTTTGTGGCGGTTACCGTATTTGTCTAGATACTGTAGCGTGGGGTCAATATTGAACCGCAACCGACCTTTGGTGTAGGAAGTAGACCCTTCACCAGATTGGTAAGCCTGGGTGCTGTCATTGGCCCAGATAAAGAAACTGCCGCTTCGTCCAAAATTGATATTGGAATTTAGTCCGATAGTTAGCCGGTCGTTCACGCGATACCGGACATTGGGGGTAATTCGCCCGTATCGGCTATAGGTATCCCGGTTGTAACTGTCGCGATAAAGGCTGTAAGCGCCAAGCACAAAGTCCAGACGATTGTGTTTCTGGCGGTGGACAAAACTAACGCCAGTCTCCACCGGTTGTATGAGTTCTGAAGAATCCGTACCCCACCACTTTTTACCCTCATCACGCGGGTTTCCCCAGGTTTTTCCGAAGACAGACACCTCGGTTTCGGGTTTTTCCTTCGCGTATCCTGTTCGGATATTGATGATACCATTCATAGCCGAAGATCCATACAGTGCGGAAGCAGCGCCTTTTAGCACCTCAACCTGAGCAATGTTTTCTACCGGAAAATCGTCCCAGTTGGGCAATCCTGCATCGGGTTGCAAGGCAGGCATATCGTCTACTAAGATCAAAACGCGTGTACCAGCACCATAAGAAAAGCCAGCACCTCCCCGGATGCTTGCCTGTCCGTCAATGATTGATACTCCAGGTACTTTTACCAGCACCTCATCTACAGAGGTCGAATTGGTGTTTTTTAGGAGTGTGGGCTTTATAATATCCATCGAAACGGTGACCTCGCCCAGGGGTTTTTCAAATTTTCCAGAGGTTACGGTCGCTGTTTGAAGCAGGTTGTCTGCATTGTCCAGTGTCGCATCCAGCGTACGGGTTTCACCGGCGGCCAAGCGTATAGTTAAGTTTTTACTGGTGTAGCCGATGTATGAAATACTGATCTCATAACTACCCGGAGCAAGAGAGAGCGTATACTTGCCTGCATCATCCGCAATAGCGCCAATACTACTTACGCGGATCGTAGCGCCTACCAAGGCCTCGCCCGATAACGCATCGGTGACTTTGCCGGAAAGGGTGGCATTCTGTGCAAAAGCAGTTGAAGAAAAGGAAAAAGAGAGTAGGAAAAGGAGTGGA
Source organism: Lewinellaceae bacterium (assembly GCA_947476195.1). Classification (GTDB taxonomy): domain Bacteria; phylum Bacteroidota; class Bacteroidia; order Chitinophagales; family Saprospiraceae; genus M3007. The sequence continues at coordinate 12,833 of CANJPT010000095.1, forward strand.
GACAGATAAGTAAGGTTAATTCTCATTGAATGTTTTCGACTAAAATTGAAATAGGAAAGGAGATTTTTACTGTATACCATTAAGATTTAGGAAACCTTATTGGTTTCAAAGTTCTAGAATTAGCGGTGAAAATAGAGAAATTTGCGGCTTAATCAATTTTTCTCTAATGAAGCAAATACTTTTTGCCCTGATTCTTTTAACGCTGTTCCCAGCTTGCGCCACCCTTTCAAAAAAAACACCCGCGATGACCGTTTACGCATTACGCCTTCATCCTGGCCAGGATCTGAAGCGAGAACTCGAAGCTTTTGCCAAATCACAACACTTACGGGCTGCTTTTATCGTTACTTGTGTGGGGAGTTTACGCAAAGTCGCCCTTCGTCCTGCGAACCAGCAAGAACCTCTTTTTCGCGAACAGAAATTTGAAATTGTTTCACTGGTTGGAACGCTTTCCCCGGATGGCGCGCATCTGCATATTTCTCTTTCCGATAGTACCGGCGCAACCATTGGCGGGCACTTGCTGGAAGGGAACGAGGTCTATACCACGGCTGAGATCGTGATCGGAGAAGCAGCGCAACTTCAGTTTCACCGGGAAGTGGACCCTGAAACGACGTATAAGGAGTTGACAATCCGGAAAAGGGAGTAGTTAGAGCTTGTTCGGGAATTGGTTTTGAGCCGACTCTTAGTCTCTGAAGACATCTTTAAGCAGAATATTGATGCCAGGCAAGACGGGTGTAGTAAGATTATCACCTTCTACAAACGGTTGAGTACCGTAGTATTTGCCTTGCTCATTAAGCCGAAACACTTGTATAGCCTCTTGCGAAAGTGAAATGATCCAGTATTCAAGCACACCGCTTTCTTCGTAAATGGAAAACTTATCTTTCATTTCGCGTTTGCTGTTTCCAGGAGAGAGAATTTCAATGACGATTTCTGGTGGACCAATACATCCCCGTTTATCCAACTTAGCAGGGTCACATATTACACAGATGTCCGGTTGTACTACCGTAATAACATCCTTGTTCTTTTTTTGGCTAAAATGAGGTAATCTAACATCGAATGGCGCGGTATAAACTTTGCAGGGGCTTCTCCAAACTGCGTTTTGAAGAATGGTTGCTAAGTTGATACTTACTTGTTGATGCGCTCGTGAGGGCGCAGCTATTTCCAATATTTTACCCTTTATGAGCTCTACACGCTCTTCAAATTGCCAAAGCAGGTAGTCGGCATAGGTGTAGGATTTGGCACGATCTAGTTGGGAAAGCGAGGTGATCATGTTTCGCGTATTTTCCCATAAAGATAAAACCAGTCGCGTTGCAAAACACCTATTTTCTCTAAAAGAAACCAGCTATTCTTGCCTTTAAAAGAGCGGGATTTTGTACCTTCGCGCAGCTTTTTTTTGAAAAAAGCAAACAGATTTCCATGCAGCAAGACTTTTTACGTGTCGATCGAAGCATCGTCACCGTTGGCACACTCACGGAGCAAGATCCACGGGAGGAAACGCGGTACTGGCTCACAAAAACGCCCGTAGAGCGGCTTCTTGCACTCGAATTGCTCCGATTACGCCTGGCCAATTATGTTAATACTTCCACCCGACTTCAGCGATTTTATACAGTTACTCAACTTGTACCAGGTTGAGTACTTAGTCATTGGTGGCTATGCTGTTGCACTACACGGCCATATTCGTTTCACGCAGGACATGGATGTTTGGGTATGTACCAATCCGGAAAATGCGAAGAAAGTGGTTCACGCACTCAAGGATTTTGGGTTGACTAAGGCAGATGAACTTTTGGATATCCTACAAAAAGAAAATCGTGTGGTGGGTATGGGAATGCCACCGATGAAAATCGAAGTTGTGACAACCATTTCTGGAGTCTTATTTGAAGAATGTTACCAAAATCGGCAAGTCGTGGACATAGACGGGCTGTCAGTTAATTATCTCTCCCTGAGTGACTTACGGAAAAATAAATTGGCAAGTGGCAGACCAAAAGATTTGGCTGATTTAGACTCGCTTCCTGAGGAAGAATGAGCGTGGTAATCCCTCGAAATTCGCTGGCCACTTCGTACCTTCGCGCACTATTTTTGGGTAGATTAGAGGGTTGATGCTTTATAAGGCTTTGACACGAACCCAAAATTGATTTAACACAAAAACATCATTCCGCATAAGATTCGCACATGCCAGATTCGAGAATTATTTCCATCAACATTGAAGACGAACTTAAGATCGCGTACATTGACTATTCAATGTCCGTCATTGTTAGCCGCGCACTGCCAGATGTGCGCGACGGTCTGAAACCGGTTCACCGTCGCGTCCTTTACGGGATGCTTGACCTGGGACTTGGCTACAACAAACCCTATAAAAAATCTGCCCGTATCGTCGGTGAAGTACTGGGTAAGTATCACCCGCACGGCGACTCTTCCGTGTATGACACCATGGTTCGTATGGCCCAGGAATGGAGCCTGCGTTATCCGCTCGTAGATGGTCAGGGCAACTTTGGCTCTATGGACGGTGACAGTCCGGCGGCCATGCGTTACACAGAAGCACGTTTTCGCCGGGTAACCGACGAGATCGTAGGTGATCTGGATAAGGACACGGTTGATTTTCAACTCAATTTCGACGATTCGCTTGAAGAGCCGAGCGTAATGCCCACCAAATTCCCTAATCTGCTGGTCAATGGCGCCAGTGGTATTGCGGTAGGGATGGCCACCAACATGATGCCCCACAACCTCACCGAGATCTGCAATGCCATCATGGCGGCGGTAGACAAGCCAGAGATTGATGTGGAGGAATTGATGGAATACGTGAAAGCACCTGATTTTCCTACCGGGGGCATTATTTATGGGATGTCGGGGGTAAGAGAAGGTTTCCGTACAGGCCGCGGTCGCGTAGTCGTTCGCGCGAAAACCGAGATAGAAACCGACTCAAAAGGCCGCGAGAGCATTATTGTTACAGAGGTTCCATACCAGGTGAACAAGGCCATGCTGATCTCCAAGATCGCTGATCTGGTCAACGAGAAGAAAATTCTGGGTATTTCGGATGTAGGCGATCAATCGAACCGGGAAGGTGTGCGGATCGTCATCGAGATCAAAAAAGATGCAGCAGCCAACGTTATTTTGAGCCAGTTATTCAAGATGACCCCGCTTCAAACTTCCTACGGTATCAATAATATCGCTTTGGTGAACGGGCGCCCCCGCTTGCTCAACCTGAAGGATATGGTGGATGAGTTCATTAAGTTCCGACTGGATGTCATCATTCGTCGTACAAAATATGAACTGCGAAAAGCAGAAGAACGGGCCCACATTTTAGAGGGCTTGCTCATTGCACTTGACCATCTGGACGAGGTGATCAAACTCATTCGCGCGTCCAACGATGCGGAAGAAGCCCGCACAGGCCTGATGTCGAAATTCGGCCTTTCTGAGTTACAGGCGAAAGCGATCCTGGCCATGCGTTTGCAGCAGCTTACCGGCCTGGAGCGCGATAAGGTGAAAAATGAATATGAAGAGTTGCAAAAGAAGATCGCAGAATACAAGGCTATTTTGGCGGATGAGGGTTTGCGTCGCGACATCGTTAAAGCCGAAACAACGGATATTAAGGACCGTTTTGGGGATGCCCGACGTACTTCTATTGAAGTAAATGAAGCCGATATCAGTATTGAAGATCTGATCGAAGATGAGGAGGTGGTAATCACCATTAGCCATACGGGTTATATCAAACGTACTGCGATCTCCGAATATCGGGCACAGGGACGAGGTGGACGTGGCGCTCAGGGGGTTCGCACCAGGGGTGAAGATTTTGTAGAACACATGTTCACGGCTACCACACACCAGACTTTGCTTCTTTTCACCGAAAGCGGACGTTGTTTCTGGCTGAAAGTCTATGAGATTCCGGAAGGAGCTAAAGCTACGGCAGGTCGGGTGATTCAAAATCTGCTCAATATTCCAAAGGATGACAGGGTTCGTGCCTTCATCATCGTGCGTAGACTGGACGATCCGGAATTCCTGAATAACCACTTCATTACGTTCTGTACCCGCAAAGGGAATATTAAAAAAACTCCCCTCGAGGCTTATTCCCGCCCACGCCAGGGTGGTATCAACGCCATTGAGATCAGAGAAGGTGATGCACTCATAGAAGCAAAACTTACCAATGGTAAGAACGAGATCATTCTGGCTATTCAAAGTGGTAAAGCGATCCGATTCAACGAACAAGACGTACGCTCCATGGGGCGTGGCGCAGCCGGGGTACGTGGTATCCGTGTAAATGACGAGGGAGGTGATGCGGTAGTGGGCATGGTTTGTATCGATCCGGAAGACACAACGACTTCCATTCTGGTGGTATCCTCCAAAGGGATGGGCAAAAGATCCTCCATTGAAGATTACCGGGTTCAAAGCCGTGGTGGTAAAGGGGTGAAAACCATCAGTGTTACAGCTAAAACAGGTCACCTGGTTGCCATTAAATCAGTAACCGATAACGACGATCTGATGATTACGACCACTTCAGGCGTAACCATTCGGACCGGAGCCGACGACCTGCGTGTAATGGGCCGTGCCACACAGGGAGTAAGACTCATCCGCCTCGACGACGATGACAACATCGCCGACGTGACAGTAGTCGCAAAAGCAGAAGAAATAAAACTGCCGGAGGATAATGATGGTGTAGTTGAAAACCTGGGTGATGATGTGGTTCAGGGCGAAGAATAGTTTGTAATTCGGGGTGCAACTTCAAGTCGCACCCCGAATCTCCGGGAATTTGTACCCCGAATCTCCAGGCCACACCCTAAATCTTTTAACTTTTTGTTATTTAGTACATTCCTTCAATTCTAACTTGTTGATTATCAACTTTATTTATGTAATGAAAGGCACGTTTGGCAGGTTTAACAAGGTGTTATAAACCATTTGTGGGTAATTTGCGTCTAATATGTCCTTTTCAAACTTTAAAAATTTTGTCGAAGACCATGAAAAAAGTCCTTTTCGCCCTATTGGGCATTCTACTTATCACTGGAATGGTTCAAGCGCAGGATGATGCTGCCAAAATGGCCAAATCTGCAGGAAAATCTCTTGCTGCATATAACCAGGACCCAGCCGGCAACGGTTCGAAACTGACCGAGGCGAAAACCAAGATTGACCAAGCCCTGTTATCTCCTGAAGTACAGGCACTTCCGTCTGCATGGATTATCAAGGGAGATGTGTACAGCACCCTGATAACAAAGGAACTGGCCTTACAGTCGATAAACCCCAAGGCGACCTTGTCGGGCGACAATGATGCGTTAGAAGCCATCAATGCCTATAAAACGGCTTTTGATAATCCAATCGCAAAAAAGTACGAGAAGGAACAAGCGATCGATGGAATCGTGCTCATGCAGCCACAGGTTATTAATGTTGGAGTTGGAAAATACAATGCTCAAGAATACGAAAAAGCTTTCTTTGCTTTTAAATCCTCTTTGGATGCCCATGAAATCCTGAAAAGTGTTAAAAAGAAAAGTGTACTCGACGATCCAAAAGAATATACGGATCAGGTGTATTTCACGGGCCTTTTGGCAACGCTGGCTAAACGCTGCGAGGATGCGGTGACTTACTACAATATCCTCTATACCAGAGGTACTGACAGTGTAGCAGTCTATGAAGGAATCTACAATTGTAAAATGGAATTAAAGGATGAGGCGGGTGCTTTGAAGATTATGCAGGAAGGCCGCAAAAAATTTCCGGAAGATCCCGCCCTTCTTTTTGCGGAGATCAACTATTTTATTAGCAAGGGACGCTTAAGTGAACTGACCGGATCGCTAGAGCAGGCCATCAAAAAAGAACCCGGCAATGCCGGGTTATACCGTGCACTTGGCGATGTTTACAACGGGCTATTCACCACCTTGTTGGAAGATTCGACCCAAACCAAAGAGCAAAAGGCTCCTAAGATGAAGGAGTACGCAGATCTGGCTAAGAAAAACTTTAAAATTTCCATTGACAAAGACCCGAATAACATTGATAATAATTACTCACTTGGAGCGCTGCTATACAACGAGACAAATCTCATTGCGCAGGACATGAACGCTACCAGCTTCTCTACCGCTGATGGTAAAAAGAAGTATCAGGAGCTGAAAACTCAAATGTTGGCGGACGTGGACGAAGCGATAAAATATTTCCAAAAGGCAGAAAGCCTGGACCCAAATGATCCAAATATCCTCGCTGCTTTGGTACAGGCCTTTGGCCGTAAAGAGGACGATGCCATGTATATGGAGTTTAAAAAACGCCTGGATTTGGTGAAAACTGGTGGAAAGAATGCTGGGTCTTATTTTAAGTGAAAACCTGTTAAAATTGATAACAATAATTCTAACAGTTCATCCGGAAATAAAAGCGAGAAAATTATTCAAATGGTGAAAATGTAAATGCTACTATTTCTCATTCAGACGAAGCACCATTATTACTGGGGCAAAGTGCACTGGAAAGACTTGGTAAAATTGTAATTGATTATAATACAAATACTTTAACGATTCTGAATAAAAACTAAGTCGCCTTTGTTAAAAGGCAGCAATCGCAAACATGCTTCTATTCTTGTTTGTTGTTTTACGAAGGATAAAATCATAGTAATCACCAAAGTGTTTTCAACCAAAAAGTCATGGGTGCAATTCTAATTTCTCCACAAAGTATCGAAGAGCAACAACTTTTGCTCGACTTATTAAAACGGATGGGTATATCTGC
>CANJPT010000096.1 GCA_947476195.1 Lewinellaceae bacterium
CTGGAAGAAGCAAAAGCCGAATTTTTGAAAGATTTTGGCAAAGACGTGGTAGCGGCTGTTGCCCTTAATGTGACGGATGCTCCATCTATTGCAAGTGCTTTCGAAACCACAAGTCTTGCCTTTGGCGGTATTGATATCCTGGTCAACAATGCAGGCATCAGCATTTCCCAGCCTCTGGTCGAACACACGGAAGAGAACTGGGACAAGCTCTACGACATCCTGGTGAAAGGCCAGTTTTTGGTAACTCAGGCGGGTGTGAATGTGATGCGCAGGCAAGGCTTTGGGGGCGACATTGTGAACATCGTTTCGAAAAATGCCGTGGTAGCTGGCCCCAACAATGCAGGCTATAGTTCGGCCAAAGCCGCGCAGGCGCACCTAACCCGTTTGCTCGCTGCCGAACTCGGCCCCGATCATATCCGGGTAAACACCGTGAACCCCGATGCGGTGATCGCGGGATCCAATATCTGGTCGGGTGGCTGGGCGGAGGGTCGCGCTAAAGCGTATGGTATCACGGTAGAAGAACTGCCGGCTTATTATGCCAAACGGACCCTGCTCAACGAGATCATTTTACCTGAGGACATTGCCAATGCCTGTTTTGCTTTTGTGGGTGGATTGTTGAATAAATCTACGGGTAATGCATTGAATGTGGATGGGGGCGTGACGATGGGATTTTTGAGGTGAAAATCTATGTTAACTCAGAGTGATCTATTAGATGAAACGAGAGCAAATCATATAATGTGCTGCTTTGGAGATGGGACATTATCCTGGGAAGCATATTTAGAAGATGGTAATCGTCATTACTTCAGTACATTCTGTCGTGAATCCGCTCAATTTACGGATGGGTGTGAGTTTATGCTTAGGAAAGTTGACGATAAAGATTTGAAAAAAATCCTTAAATAATATGCCACGAATCTCCTTCAAAATGCAACTCCATCCCGGTCAGACCGAGGAGTACAAACGCCGCCACGACGAACTTTGGCCGGAACTCGCTGAACTGCTCCGCGAAACGGGTGTCCGTAACTACTCGATTTTTCTGGATGAGGAAACGCTCGTGCTTTTCGGCGTTTTGGACATTGAACAACCCGAACGGCTTGATGATCTGCCCGCGCATCCGGTCATGCAACGCTGGTGGGCTTATATGGCAGACATCATGGAATCCAACCCCGATCACTCGCCGATAAACATGCCGTTGCGCGAGGTTTTTTATCTAAAATGATCAAAAGGACACTTTATCATGGATATTTTCAATCAAATTGAAGAACAAAACCAAAAGCATCAAGCATCCCACGCGTTTCAGTTTCAGTACATCGCCGAATTATTGAACCGAAAAGGCATTGATGTCCAGGGCGTTGTTGATAAGATCAAAGCTTTTCAGATCGCAATTCCTTCCTGGGCACTCGGAACGGGGGGTACCCGATTCGGGCGATTTCCAGGCGGCGGAGAACCCCGAAATCTGGAAGAAAAAATTGAAGACATTGGATTGTTACACCAGCTCAATCGATCCTCCGATTCGATCTCGCTCCACATCCCCTGGGATATCCCCAAGGATCCTATAGCCTTGAAACAGCTCCTGCAAGCAAACGGCCTGAGTATCGATTCCGTCAATTCAAATACGTTCCAGGACCAGCCCGATCAGGCGCTTTCCTACAAATTTGGTTCCTTGTGCCATACCGATGCTCGCGTGCGACAACAGGCCATTGACCACAATATTGCCTGCATCCAACATGGCCAGGCGCTCGATTCCAAAGTGCTCACGGTCTGGTTGGCCGATGGGTCTAATTTCCCTGGTCAGCAACATTTTCGCCGGGCCTGGCAGCGCACTGCCGATTCGCTTGGGAGCATTTACCAGGCCATGCCTGAAGACTGGACGATGCTCATCGAATACAAGCCCTATGAGCCGAATTTTTACTCGATGGTCATCCCGGATTGGGGCACGTCGTATTCCCTTTGTCAACATTTAGGCAAAAACGCACAGGTGCTGGTAGACCTGGGCCACCACCTGCCCAATACAAATATCGAACAGATCGTGGCCCGGCTCATGCACTTCGGGCGACTCGGTGGTTTCCATTTCAACGGCTCGATGTACGGCGATGATGACCTCACGACTGGAAGCATCAAACCTTATCAGTTTTTCCTGATCTTCAATGAATTGGTTGATGCTATGAACGATCCGACGGTGAAAAACCCGCCACTCGCCTGGATGATCGATGCCAGCCATAACTCCAAAGACCCGCTCGAAGACCTGATGCAATCTGTCCAGAATATCCTGACCACTTATGCTAAAGCTTTGCTTGTAGACCGGGTCGTACTTTCTGCTGCTCAGGACAACAACGATGTACTGGCTGCGGAAGAATTGCTGCGGGATGTTTTTGCAACCGATACCCGCGCATTGGTAGCCGAAGCCGCCAGACAGGCAGGTGGTGCGATGGAACCGATCGCAGTGTTTCGGAGTTTGGGAATCCGGGAGAAATTGATTGAGAAACGTGGGCAGAAAAGTATCGCTACGGGTTTGTAATGACAAAACACTTCCAGCAATGAAAGATACTAATCCAAGCAGAAGAAGCAGGAATATCGGCACTGCCAAACAGGGCCATGGTCAAAACAATCGTATGGGCATTCCCGAGTCATTGTATGGGCCTGCTTTTTTTGAAAAACTGGGAAATGTCGTGCAGGTCGTATTTGGAGGTTTCAGAATTCTGGTTGAAGCCACCCGTGAAAATTCTGTGCATGCCTGCACGGTAGAGGATCTGATTACAGTGCTGAAGCTGATTCCAGCAGCAGATCTGGGCGAATTGAACCTGATCGTGCTTAGACAGCCCAAACGCAAAGAAGAAATGTTGAATCCGGCCTGGGGCCGATTGATTTATGCCTTTGGTTTTGAGCACAACATTCAACCTGTCATTATTCTGGAGGCGGTTAATCTCACCGGAAAAATAACCAGAGATAAAAAAATGAGTGTAGCCGGGCAGGATGAATTCATCAGACTCCAGCAAGATGGTCATCAGTTCTCCACGGAGAAGCGGGCATATATTGCGCCCAATCAACTAGAAGCAGTAAGGAACACGCAGTTGTATAGAACCTTATTCCATGAAGTTGGACATTATGTTGAATACCAGCAGAAGGTGTTTTATCGTCCAGAGGAACTGGATGCAGAAGAGGCCTTCTACAGTCGGCGGGATGTATATTTTCAAATTCCAAAACAGGAAAAAGAACTATTTGCCCACAGTTATGCTGATAGAATTGCCAGGGACTTGCAGGCCCAGGGCAAAATCCCATTCCCCAGAATATTAAACGATGCTTTTCTGCGTGAACATGGACTGCGAAAGGCAGATTTTGATGCAAACTCATGTATCTGATGTCCTATATCCTACTCCTCGACATCGGCAAGACCAATAAAAAATGCTTCGTTTTCGACGAGGACTACCAGATCGTGTTTGAAAAAAACACTCAGTTTGCGGAAACCACCGACGAAGATGGCGAACCTTGCGAGGATCTCGAATTGCTAAAAAACTGGATATTAGCGTCTGTTCGGGAGGTTTTGGACGATGCGCGTTTTCAAATTCGGGCCATTAATTGCACGACTTACGGCGCAAGTTTTGTGCATCTGGATTCCCGTGGACAGCCGCTGACAGCCTTGTACAACTACCTCAAACCTTACCCCCGAGAGCTCCAAAAACAATTTTTTGATACCTACGGTTCGGAAGAAAATATCTCGCTGGAAACGGCTTCACCAGAGCTTGGAAGTTTGAATTCCGGTTTGCAACTGTACTGGTTAAAGCACCAAAAACCCTGGATCTTTAAGCAGATAAAATGGTCGCTGCATTTGCCGCAGTATGTTTCGTACGTAATTTCGCTGGTTGTAAATTTGGAGGTAAACTCACCGGGCGACTCAGAGTCACCCGGTGAGTTTACCTCCAAATTTACAACCAGCGAAATTACCAGCATAGGCTGCCACACCATGCTCTGGGACTTTCGCAAAAACGACTATCACGACTGGGTAAAGGCCGAGGGGATTTTGGAAAAATTTCCGCCATTAGTCAAGTCAGGCGGTGACTTTAAGTCACCGCCTGACTACCCGAAAATCAACATTGGACACGGCTTACACGACAGTTCCGCGGCCTTGATTCCCTATCTAGCCTGTTTTGAGGAGCCATTTGTATTGATCTCCACGGGAACCTGGTGCATCTCGCTCAATCCGTTCAATCAGGAGCCGCTTACCTCAGAAGAACTCGCTCAGGATTGTCTTTGTTACCTGAGTTACGAAGATAATCCCGTGAAAGCTGCTCGATATTTTGGCGGATATGAACATGAGCAAGCGGTCAAAATAATGGCAGCGGAGTTTGGGGTAGCAGAGGATTTTTACCGGCAAGTTCAAATTCCCGAAGATCTGAAAACGAGATATCTTGCCTTCATGCAACAGTTAGTTGAAAAACAAGTCGCTTCGACCCGATTGGCCGTTGGAAATTGCCCGATACGACGCATATTTGTAGACGGCGGATTTTCCAAAAACGAAATTTATATGCGCTTGCTCGCCGCATCTTTCCCGGAAATGGAAGTGTTCGCAGCAGAAGTATCCCAAGCCACAGCACTGGGCGCCGCGATGTCAATTCACTCCAGCTGGAATAAAAAGCCGCTGTCCAAGCACTTAATTTTGCGCAAACAGATCATGGGATGAGCTCCTCAAAACACCAGATAAACCTAACCATCCAGTCATGAAATTAAACTACAATCCGAACTTTCCTTCCATAGACGATCTTCGCGCCCGCGCCCGTCAACGCATCCCCCGATTTGCGTTTGAATACCTCGATGGCGGCTGCAACGAAGATGTGAATCTCCTAAAAAACACTTACGAACTCCGCGAGGTAGAACTGAAACCCCAATACCTGAGCAGGCACCTCGGCTCAGACTTAAAGACCGAGCTATTCGGCCAGGTATACGATGCCCCGTTTGGCATTGCACCCGTTGGCTTACAGGGGCTGATGTGGCCCAATGCACCTGAAATTCTGGCCAAAGCGGCTATGGCACACAACATTCCCTTCTTACTAAGTACGGTCACCACTTCCAGTATCGAGCGGATCAGTAAAATTACGGAAGGCAAATTCTGGTTCCAACTCTACCATCCCGCTGATAATGCGCTGCGCGATGATATCCTGGATCGAGCAGAATCTGCGGGCTGCAAAGTTCTGGTCCTCCTCAGCGATGTACCGACGTTTGGCTACCGCCCCCGTGACATCCGAAATGGACTTGCCATGCCACCTAAGATGACCTTGCGCAATATGTTGCAAATTATGGGAAAACCAAATTGGGCGATTCAAACCCTGTTATATGGACAACCCAATTTTGCCACCATGGAAAAGTACATGCCCAAGGGATTGGACATGAAACAGTTGGGCGTATATATGAATCAAACCTTCGCTGGCAGAATGAACGAGGAAAAAATCGCTCCAATTCGCGACCGTTGGAAGGGAAAGATCGTATTGAAAGGTGTAGCAAGCGAAGAAGATACGGCCCGCGCCATTCGCCTTGGCATAGATGGGATCATTGTCTCTAACCACGGCGGCAGGCAGTTGGATGCAGGTCAATCTTCGATTCGTTCGCTCGCACCAATCGTCCAAAAATACGCTGGTCGAATCAAGATCATGCTTGACAGCGGCATTCGTTCTGGCCCGGATGTGGCCCGGGCTCTTGCCAGCGGAGCGGAATTTACCTTTCTCGGGCGGTCGTTCATGTATGGTGTAGCAGCATTGGGTAAAGCCGGCGGAGACCATACGATCTCTATCCTGAAAACTCAGTTGAAGCAGGTCATGGAGCAGATCTGTTGCGAACGGGTGGGGGACTTTCCGCAATATTTAGTACCTTAAAAACTTTGGACGATAGTCTGTTGGTCCTTCTGCTCTTAACTTGTTATGCAATTTTGCTACAAAATCCGATGACTGATACCCACCGCATCGTTGTTGAAAGTCCAACCAAAAATGTACCAGGCGTATTTCGAAATCCTTACCTAACCATTCCTAAAAGGCCGTTTTCTAACCTTAACTATTCAACAATGGCTACTGGTCGAACTTCTCTGAGGTCTCTACGAAAGGTAGTATTGTTGCCATTCAAAATTTATCAATACCATGAATTCTTTGATCTTATTTGCCCGCCATAGCCTAAGCATAAGCGGTTTTTGTCTCTTTTTCAGCCTCTCTGTATTTGCTCAGGAAAAACCCAAATGGGATGTTTCCAACCCACCTGGTGGCGTGCCCTATCACGACGTGGAATTCACCACGAACGAAGGCACTTGGATGTGCCTCGATGTTAGTCCTGATGGCAAAACCATCGCATTCGACATGCTGGGCGATATCTACACTATCCCTGTTTCAGGCGGTACAGCTACCTGTATTCGGAGTGGACTGGCCTGGGAAGTTCAACCCCGGTTTTCGCCGGATGGAAAAAAGATCTCTTACACTTCCGATGCGGGCGGTGGCGACAATATCTGGTATATGAACACCGATGGCTCCAATGCAAAACAGATCACAAAAGAAAGTTTTCGTTTGCTAAATAATGCCGAATGGATTGACAATGAATATGTTGTGGCTCGAAAACACTTCACCTCGCAGCGTTCCCTCGGAGCAGGTGAGTTATGGATGTACCACCTTTCTGGTGGCGAAGGCATTCAACTGACCAAGCGAAAAAATGATCAGCAGGACGTAAATGAGCCTACGGTTTCGTCAGATGGTCGTTATATTTATTTCAGTGAGGACATGTATGGTGGCGGCTCTTTCCAGTACAACAAGAATCCAAATACGCAGATCTTCGCCGTGCGCCGCTATGACCGCGAGGAAGGCACGATCGATGAGGTAACTGGCGGTTCCGGCGGTGCTTGTCGTCCACAGATATCTCCAGACGGAAAATGGCTGGCATTTGTGCGGCGGGAATACACCAAAACCGTGTTGTGTCTTCGTAACCTTAGTACTGGAGAGGAATATCCAATCAACGACGGTTTGGACAAAGATCAGCAGGAGGCCTGGACGGTTTTTGGCTGCTACCCGGGATTTTCTTGGATGCCTGATGGGAAAGCAATGGTAATCTGGGCTGGTGGAAAATTGAACAAAATCGATCTCAAAGTAGTCCCTGAACCTGAAACAGCAGATGGGAAACCACACTATGTAAAGTCAGATATTCCCTTTACCTGTAATGTAAAAACCAAAGTGGCCGAGACCTTAAAGTTTGAAAATAAGGTTTTTGAAAATGAATTTACAGTAAAGGCTGTCCGCAATGCCATTCTCTCCAAAGATGGCAAAATGATGATCTTCAATGCTGCCGGATACTTGTATCGCAAAAATCTGCCCGATGGGAAACCTGAAAGAATCGCAGGCGACCCAAACAACCTGGCCTCAGAACCAGCGTTCTCCCCGGATGGCAAAACACTTGCTTTTACTACCTGGAACGACGAAAAACGTGGTACAATACAATTACAGAACGGAAATACCACGCAGGCGATCAACAACCTTAGCAACCACATTTACCGCACCCCATCGTTCTCTCCGGATGGCAAGCAGATCGTCTTCCGTATTCAGGATGGGGACGACGAAATGGGCCCTGGCATGACCAACAAACCTGGTATTTACACAATAGATTTGGACGGGAAAAACCTCCGGTTTGTAAGTGATCAGGGCGAAAATCCCAAATTCTCTGCCGATGCCAAACGAATATTCGTTCAAACTGGCGGAACCCTGTTTGGATCCCTGGACAAAAGTCTGAAGTCTTTTGACCTGAATGGTAAGGACGAAAAAGAGCATATCAAGTCAAAATATGCGCATTCCTTCACCATTTCTCCGGATGGAAAATGGGTGGCGTTCATTGAATTGCACAAAACGTATATCTGCGCATTCCCGGAAACCGGAAAGCCCCTCGACCTTAGCGCAGGCACTACCGCTGTACCGGTCAATTGTGTCAGCCGTGATGCAGGATACAACCTGAACTGGAGCAGCGATTCCCAAAAACTGTACTACACCCTCGGCGAGGAGTACTACACGATCGACCTGAAAAACCGGTTCACTTTTCTGCCAGGTGCGCCTGATTCTTTGCCGCCACTACCGGATACAGGCCTGAAAATTGGACTGACACTTCCCTCCGACAAACCTGAAGGCCGGATCATTTTTGAAAATGCCCGGATCATCACCATGGAAGGAGATCTGGTAATCGAGAATGGTGCGATCACCGTTTACCAGAATAAAATTGAAGCCGTAGAAACCATGGCCGCCTACAAAAGTAAGCGCGTAAAACAAGCCGATCCGGTTAAGGTCATCAATTGCAAAGGCAAAACTATCATGCCTGGGATCATAGATGTGCACGCCCACCCGGGTAATTTCCGCTACGGCCTTAACCCGCAAAAACAATGGGAATATTATGCGCAACTGGCCTACGGCGTAACGACCCAGCATGACCCTTCCGTTAATTCAGAAATGGCCTTTTCTAATGCAGAAATGCTCAAATCTGGCCGGATGGTGGGGCCTCGTTTATTCTCTACGGGCACTATTTTGTATGGTGCAGAAGGTGATTTTAAAGCCACGATCAATTCGTTGGATGATGCACGTTCGACCCTACGCCGCACGAAAGCCTGGGGCGCATTCTCCGTAAAAAGTTATAACCAGCCCCGCCGTGATCAGCGTCAGCAAATTATTGCTGCTGCACGGGAATTAAATATGCTGGTGGTGCCGGAAGGAGGCTCATTTTTCCACCATAACCTCACGCAAGTCGTGGATGGTCACACTGGTATTGAGCACAATATTCCGGTCGCTCCATTGTACAATGATGTTATTACGCTTTGGGGGAAAACAAAGGCACATAATACACCTACGCTTATTGTAAATTATGGTGGCCTAAATGGTGAAGTCCAATGGTATCAAAATTCGGAGGTCTGGAAAAAGAAGCCGCTTTTAAATTTTATGCCCAAACACATTCTGGATGAGCGCAGCCGCCACCGCACCATGGCACCTGAAGAAGAGTATCAGAATGGGCATATCCTGGTTTCTAAAGCCTGCACAAAACTTCAGAATGCAGGGGTAAACATCAACCTGGGTGCGCATGGTCAGCTCAATGGCCTGGGTGCCCACTGGGAACTCTGGATGCTTCAGCAAGGCGGCATGACCAACCTGCAAGCCCTGCGTTGTGCTACCCTGAACGGGGCAAAATACCTGGGCCTCGATAAGGAGATCGGTTCTTTAGCAGTAGGTAAACTGGCTGACCTGATTGTAATGGATAAAAATCCATTGGAGAACATCCAAAATTCAGAAAGCATCAGCGCTGTAATGGTAAATGGACGTTTGTACGATGCAACAACCCTGAACGAGATTGGAAATAACGACAAAAAACGTTCGAAATTCTGGTTCGAGCAACCAGGAAGTCAGACCAGTGGCGCGGGGATGCAGCATACCTGTCAGGAGCAGCATTGTGTTTGTGGTCATTAGAGATATTCGGGGTGCGACTTAAAGTCGCACCCCCACTATTTGTTTGTATTGATTTTTTCCTTTTTTTTGAAACATGTTTGGGAGCGAAATGATGTCGCACCCAAATTATTTTAAAATAACTCAATACACCCACCAAATGAATTCTGAGTCATGCTATTGGCACTTTGCTAAGCTCTTATACCCGTGCTATTAATATTCAGGAAAACAGAACAGGCTCCCTTTTACGTAAAGAAACCAAAGCTAAAAATGGTTAGATTGATAAATTTATCACAACCAATCGATACCGAAAAGGCAATTTTGACTTTCGGGCATTGCCAGATAAAAACTATGGGTCTGAATGCTTCCATTACGTTCATAACAACCCTGTAAAGGCTGGCATAACTACGTGTTCGACAGATTGGCTGTATTCTTCATCTGATGCCCAAAAATTTGTTCATAACCAATATGATATACGACCTTCTAATCATCGGTGGCGGGCCCATCGGTCTGGCCTGCGGCCTGGCAGCTCAAAAAGCCGGTTTGAGCTATCTTATTCTGGAAAAAGGCGCCCTCGTCAACTCGTTGTACCGCTACCCGGTCAACATGACGTTTTTCTCCACTTCCGATCGTTTGGAAATTGGTCATGTACCCTTTGTCTCCAACAACGTCAAGCCAAGCCGAAACGAAGCCCTGGAATATTACCGCCGTGTAGCGGAATCCAATCAATTGAATCTTAAGCTATTTGAAAAGGCGACAGCCATCGAAGCGCAGAAGCCACATTATCGGGTAAGTACCGAAAAAACCGAGTACCAGAGCAAAAATGTCGTGCTGGCCATGGGATTCTACGACCTGCCTAGCCGCTTGAATATTCCAGGCGAAGACCTGCAAAAAGTGACCCATTATTATAGTGAGCCACATGCCTATTACCGTCAAAAAGTGGTGATCGTAGGTGCGAATAATTCAGCCGTAGATGCCGCACTCGAAACCTGGCGCAAAGGCGCAGAAGTAACCATGGTGGTCCGTGGTCAGGAGATCGGCACCCGGGTAAAATACTGGGCCCGGCCTGATATCGTGAACCGCATCGCTGAGGGCTCAATCAAGGCCTGTTTCCAATCTGAATTGCTCGAAATCCGGGACAAATCAGTCGATATTAAAACGCTGGAAGGCAATATTACAATCGACAATGATTTTGTGATCATCGCCACCGGATACCAACCCAATTTCGAATTTTTGGAGCGGATCGGCGTCCAGCTATCCATGGATGAAAAACGCTACCCGGTCTACGATCCGGAGACCCAGGAAAGCAATTTACCCGGGCTATATCTGGCAGGAGTGATCTGCGGGGGTATGGATACGCACGTTTGGTTTATCGAGAACTCCAGGGTACATGCAGAACGGATTATGGCGGATATTGTGGAAAAGAGAAATTAATCCTTACTACTACCATTGCCCAATTGTAGCCCGCCACTGCCTCCAAGTTTAAATCCCACAGTCAGCACAAAACTTCTTCCATCAGAAGGCCAGATACCTGGGCCAGGGTAAAAAGTGGGGCGTTTGGTGAAATACTGTTCGTCGGTCATATTATTTACGGCCAAGCGAAACGTAAGCATTTTCAGCCGATACGTAGCATTCAGGTCAAGAAGGCCATAAGCAGGTACAAGCCCTACTGTTCCTGTACTATTTGGTGTTAAGGTGTTGAGCGGATCAGCAAAAGATTGTGCGGTATAACTATAAAGAAGTGACACGCTCAAGTTCTTATATTTCAGATTAACCCCATTTCGGCTGATCCATTGAGGAGTACTTTCTACTCGCTTGTCTTTGATGCTGCGGTTTTCTTTTGCGCTGTAACGAACCGAATCGCCCAGGTACTTAGCATCAAAATAGGACGTGGATGTGAAGATACTTGCGGAAAGATTGTTGGATATATTGAGCCCATATTCCAAAAATATTTCAAGTCCATATGTGCGTGAATCTCCGATGTTGGTGCGGTAAAGGATCAAGGTGTCCAGCTCACCAGAGTATTCCGTGATGCTACCTAAACGATTCTTGTACAACATTTTAAAGGCGCTAACATCCCATTTAAAGCCATTGGCGGCACCGCGCCATCCTAACTCTGCATTGTATCCGTATGCATCTTTCAAGTCTTTGGCGGCGCGTTCGTATGAATTGGCCGGGATAATATCCTTGAAAATAACGGGGCGGTAAGCCTGTGACCAACCCACATACAGATTTTGGCGTTCATTGAGGGTGTATTCTGTGTTCACACCAAATAAAGGGAATTCATGCTTGATCGTATTTTCAACTTCCGCTGGAGGCAGGTAAGATATGTTACCCAGCATTTTAGAAGTACCTGATTCAAAGCGAATGCCAGGACTTACCGAGAAATTTCGGAGCAGTTGGAATTTGTTTTCAGCAAAAAATGCGATATTTATTGATTTTAGGTGCATGTCACGTCCCCAGCCAGCCGCCGAAATACTCATGTCGAAATCTGAGCCTGTAGTGCCCTTGCCTTGTTGCTGGCGATGCAGGTCATTATTCATGTACTGTAAACCTGCTACCAAAAGTGAATTCTGGCCAAACAGTGAATATCCCTGCAACAATCGAATCTCAGTAGTATAGCTATTAAAATTATCATTGTCCACTTGACGTCCGTTGTACTGGAATGTGCTGTGGTTGATAGTATCAGGAATATTGGCCGTGCGGTCATAAAGCACGCTCCTTCGGTTGCCCAGCACAGAAGAGAATGTCCAGCTCAGGCGGGTCTGCTGTCCAATTTTCCAGTCGGCCGACAAAGAGGGGACATAAATTTCAGGGTTGTAATAACTCCGGGCCCGGGTACCTTGGCGCGGATCAGCCTTAAACATGGCATCAGTCAAAGGACCAGGAACTTGATATAGATAATTAGAGCGGAGCAATTCGGCACGCAACGCAAAGTTGGCGGTAGGCATATATTTCAAGACGGCTCCTTGTGCGTCGTAGTCAGAGGCACTGTTTTCCCGGTAACCATCGGATACGCGTTTGCTGTAAAATGCATAGTATTCCAATTTGCCGACCTTGCCGCCAAAGGCATTGTAGGTGCTCAGCAAACCAAAAGAACCAATAGCATTGACGCTCTCAAGGCTAAACTTCTGGGTAGTGTCCGGTCGTTTTATCACATAGTTGAGCATACCACCAAATTGGGCGCCATATTGCAATGCACCCGTGCCGCGCACCAGTTCAATGCGTCCCACGGCTTCCATTGGCAGGTTGAAGTGGCTGGCCGGGTATCCATACATGTCTGAATTGGTGATAATTCCGTCCGCCCGGACGTTGAATTCCCAACTTCGGTGTGGATCAAGGCCTCTGGTGCTGAAATTAGTTTGATTGCCTGTGCCATCCATGTCATACACGAAAACGCCAGGGATTTTGGCGAATATCTGACGGGGTGTTTTTTCAGCCACGTTGGCATCAACATTTTCGAGGCTGATCACCTCGCTCTTTTTGCCAGACCAGAGATAAGTGCCACTGACTGAGGGGAGCCGCTCAATTGTGGTGCGTTGAGCGCGCACGTTGACCTCCTTCAATAAAACAGGCTGAAGGGTATCTGCGGGGGTTTGGGCAATCAATTTGCCCAGGATAAACAGGCTGGCAATGCCTGAAAAGATTATTCGGCTCATGATATTTTTTTGTTGTTCCAACAATATCTACGGTACGCATTTGATGCTACAAAGAACTGATAAGAAAGCACTTAGAACAGCACTTTTAACCTTAAAAAACAATTAAGAAACGGGGGAGTAATACCTATTCTTTTTTCTTTAGAGTCTGAGAAGGCCGCGCTGCCGAAGTATTCGGACTTATGGGTTGACCTTTTACCTCCACCAATGTATCCATTTCGTACTTTGCTTCATAGGTTAGGGTTCCGTCAGGTTCCCATTTACGCAGGTAACCATGCTTTTTACCATCCTTTAATGTGGTAACAAACTGGATTTTTCCGTCTTCATACCAAAGTGTGTCGCCGCCTTTTTTTTTACCTTCTACGAAGTACTGCACTTCCTTGATTTGTCCATTGGGGTAATAAATAGCCGTGCGTCCATTTTGCTGCCCTTTTTCGAAATACCGCTCCGCCATTATTTTTCCGTCCTTGAAATAGTCCGTCATCTTGCCTTCTTTTAATCCATTGACAATATTGAAACGGCGGGAGACCTGGCCATTATCATACTGTTCGACCCGTTCGTAGGTTGTAGGTGCCGGTTTATCGCAGGAATTTACCAACAAAAGAGAGAAGACCAGCAGACTGTACAGAAAGTACCGGATATTCATAGTATATCGAAAAGATGTAATTTTTTGCTTAAAAAAGAGGTCGCCAAATGAATGACGACCTCCCAATTTATGAACCCTTTTGGTTTAACTTTCAGATTATTTTTACCCTTTCCAAGGCAGGTCATTCACCTTGCGACCGATAGCCGTACCAAAACGCACCCCTTCTTCACAGGCCATGCGGAAGTGAACACCGAGTGGGACACGCGACCAAGCGTTTTCCTGTGCCATTTCAAAGAAGCTGCCAAAAGATCGTGGCGTACCTTCAAATTCAGTGCGGTTTTCATGGCATTTATCTGTCATGGCGTAAGCATATCCAAACACATCGCTCAAAACTTCTGCTCCAGCTGCACCCATTGTAGAGTGTCCGGATGGATATGCAGGAAAGGATGGCGTAACACCTGCATCACCTGTTGCAGGATTGAACAATGCAGGTTTCCAGTTTGGATCTATAACACGATTGATATAAGACTGAGGGCGTTCTACATTATAATAAAATTTTGATTTCCAGCAAGCCACAGATGCATCATTTAGTGCCAAGCCCATTTTCACTGTCATATAAATCGCTGTTTCAAGATTGCTTTTTTCTAGTTTCAAAACCTGATCACCGACGGCCAGCCAACGTGGACCAGGGCTGAAGGTGACATTTAAAAGGTCATCGCTCCAAAATTCACCCACCCATTCATCTTCATACGAAAGTGAGGGCGTGTTCTGGGCATACACTTCCAGGGCTTGTGAATATAGATCAGAAGTTTGGCTGACGCTATATGGCAGAGGTTTGCGACATATTTTATCGCTTTCTCCAATGGCAAAGGTGCGAGCACCGCCCCAAACACCACCCATCGGTTTGCCAGGGCCCGGGAAAGTTGGTTTCCAATCGCCATCTTTGCTGAAGTGATCTTGCCAGTTGTACCCCTGGAATGGATCGAGGAAGTGGTTATGACCCACAGCATCTGTTTTAGAATATTCCCAAATGGCTGCTGCTACAGCTTTTCCATACTCCTTAGAGCGTGTCCATACTTCTTCTCCTACCTCTTGCTTGGCCCGGTCGTCATAGAAAGCTTCCAAACCGAGTATATCCTGTTGTTGAGCAGGCGTGGCATTGATAAAGAAACGGGGCATGAGGTAAGCACGGGACGCATTGATCACGGATGGCCAATGGTATTGTTTGCCGCTTTCTACGTCGGGAATATTAAGTCCACCGTAAAGGATTGCAATAGAATTATACCCTGACATGCCAGCAATACAAGCTTCATAGTCCGAAATGCCCAGATAAGCAATGGCACGGGGTGCCGGACCTGGGCGATAACCTGCAGCATAGCGCTCAATTTTAAGGAATAATTCGTTCCAATCGTACACTACGTTATTGGGAAGTGTATTCGTCAGATTTACTTCAGGGATCTGTTCAGGGGTCACATTTTTACAGGCCGGCATTAAAAAAAGACCGCCAAATACTAGGGCCCAAAAAAGAAGTTTGTGGTTTTTCAATAAGCGCATGAGTTTAAAGAAATTTTTAAGTTAGAAATATAATACCTTGCGGAAGGCCCTACAAAGGACAGGCCATATCGCCCATAGCCTAAGTTTATTTAGATTAAAATAGGATTAAAATATCTAATTTTGCAAGTATATCTCTGAACACTGAAGGAGTTGGTACGATGCTTGACCATTAATCATTATGATGAAAGTTCTACTGGTAGAAGACGAGCCAAAAATGGTGCGCTCCCTAAAAAAAGGGCTTGAAGAGCATCAAATCGAAGTTGATGCCGCTATGGATGGTGCAGAAGGAGGCCGCTTGGCGGGTGTCAATGACTATGCTGTGATCATCTCCGATGTGATGATGCCTGAAATGAATGGCCTCGATATGCTTAAGCAGCTACGCCAAAATGGCAACGTTACACCAGTCATTTTACTTACAGCACTTGGCCAGACCGATGAAAAAATTACTGGCTTCGAGGCAGGTGCCGATGACTACCTGACCAAGCCCTTCGAGTTTCGCGAACTACTCGTGCGTGTCCGGGCACTTGCCCGCAGACCGAAATCAAGTTATCAACAGACCCCCGCCATTTTGCGTTTTGCAGATATAGAAATGAATCTGGATAAAAAGGAATGCATTCGGGACGGACAACGGATCCAACTCACACCGCGTGAATTTGCCCTTATGGAGTATTTGCTACGCAATCCCGGGCGGGTCATTTCAAAAGCTGAAATTTCTACTCAAGTATGGAACCTATCCTTTGATACCGGCACCAATTTCGTGGAGGTTTATTTTAATTTTTTGCGTAAAAAAGTGGACAAAGGATTTCCCAAAAAACTAATCCACACACAATTCAGAATTGGTTATGTGCTTCGGGAGAAAGCTGATTTGGAAGAAAGTTGACCATCGCATTTTTTCATTTGTGGATTTTTTGTGCCTACCTCTGAGATCCGTTTTTTGTTGGCAGGCCACAAGTATCTGAACAGAAAATCGGCAATAACTAATAACCAGCAAAACAGATCTATGCAAATACGGACCAAACTTACCCTTCAATTTATCGTGCTCGTTGCGGGCATGTTGGTCTTATCGCTGTGCTTTATTTACCTTAAATTCCGCCAGATGACCGAGGGCGAATTCTACGATAATCTACGCTCTAAGGCACTAATGACCGCCGAAATGGTCCTCCACGATGAGTCCAACTTGCAACCGCTCAGCAAGAATACAGACCTTGAAGTAGAAAGTACAGTCCTCCCTTTTCGGGAAAATGTGATGATCTTTAATGCCGATATGGAACGGGTATTTGCATTCAACAGAGCCGATGACCCGCTCCCTTTAAAGACGCTTAAGAATCTAAAGTCTTCGAATGAAACCCTGTTTTTGGATGGAAAATTTCACGCAATCAGCCTGCTACACAAAAGCCATAGTGGGCACGAATATTTGATCATTGCAGAGTCAATATTTAATTCAGAAGAACTTTCCAACCTTCGCAACATCCTGCTCATTACCCTCTTTTTGTGCATTGGTATGGTGGCCGCTGGTGGCTGGTTTTATGCCGGACAAGCTATGGCGCCAGTAGCCAGTATTGTCAATCAGGTAGATGGCATGCTTCCTTCTGATCTAAGTGCCCGCCTGGAAGGACAAAACAACCGCGACGAACTCTCCCGCCTCGTTTTTACCTTCAACCGGTTGCTCGACCGTATTCAGTTCGCCTTTCGGATGCAAAAAAGTTTTATTTCCAATGTATCCCATGAGCTGAAAAATCCGCTTTCCGTCATCATTGCACAATTAGAAGTAGCGCTTGATAAAAAACGAGATAGTGAAGAATATCAGGCCACCCTAAAATCCGTGCTCGAAGACTCCCGTGAACTGAGTGAAGTGACTGAAAAACTGCTCCAACTGGCAAGAGTACACTCAGAAGGCACTAATATTACTTTCGAACGCGTAAGACTCGATGAGGTGATGCTTCAGACGCGTGCTTCTTTACTACGCCTGCATCCCAATTACCATATAGCATTCGACATAATCGGATTCCCGGAAGATGAGGAACAACTTTGTGTGTTGGGCAACGAACCACTCCTGCGCTCCGCCTTCCAGAACCTGATGGACAACGGTTGTAAATTTTCTCCTGAGAAAAAAGTGGATGTAAAGATCCATTTTGACTCCCAGGGAAAACACAGGGTGGAAATCGCAGACAGGGGGCCAGGCATCCCGGCTAAAGAGCTTCAACTCATTTTTCAGCCATTTTATCGAAGTTCGCAAAGTATCCATGTGCGCGGTTCGGGTATTGGCTTGTCACTTGTAGACAGCATCATGAAAATTCACCAGGTAGCACTAGACGTAGTATCAACCCAAGGGAAAGGCACTACTTTTAACCTTAGTTTCCCTGTATTACAAGCCTAAAGTTTGATTGAAAAACGGCCATGAGAATCCTGTTTTTTATACCCTTAACCATTTTTAAAAAAGCACCCTGCCGTCTGCTTTGGGTTATCGTTTTGTCCGGCATACTGGCTGCCCAAAACTGTAGTTACAATACTTTAGAGGAGCCTCTCGAATTCCGCAGTGCCACAGAAATTGCGTTGGCATGGAATCATCTTGCCCTGGACCTGGAGCGCAATACGATAGGATACCGTCCGCCCATAAGCGCTCGAATGTTTGCCTATGTTGAAATGGCTGCTTATGAGGCATCATTACCTGGCTTGCGCAACAATATCTCGATGGAGCATTATTTGACTGGCTATGAAAAGCCAAATGAAAAATTTGGGGAAGGCCAGTTCAATCTTCCTGCGAGTTTGAATGCTGCTTATGCGCAAATCCTTCGCAATTTTTTCCCGACAGCTCCGACTGGTTTGCAACAAAAGATTGACCTTTTAGAAAAACAGAATGCCCAATTTTTGCAGCAAAAGACAAACAGCATTGTGTATAATCAATCTGCCGCATACGGAAAAACAGTCGCAGGCACCGTTTGGGAATGGTCTAAAATCGACCGGGAAGGCAATGATGCGTACCTTTATAATTACGATCATGGATATGAACCACCCAGCTGTACAGGTTGTTGGCAACCAACAGGCGAACATCCGATGCCAGCACTATTGCCCTATTGGGGTCGGGTGAGGCCTTTTATTGCTGACAGCACGGAATTCCTTTTCAAAAGCCCTGCGGCCTATGATGAAGGACTTGGCTCCAGGTTTTATACCGAAGCGATGGAAGTTTATACCGTATCAAAACCACTCAGCAAAGAAAATCGGTGGATCGCAGAGTTTTGGAGCGATGACCTTCCCGGACTAACCTTGAGCCCAGCCGGTCGCTGGATCTCCATAGCCAACCAGGCGTTCGAAAAGGCCCGCCCTCCTTTCCCTTTGGTCATAGAAACCTATCTTAAAACAGCCATTGCAATATGCGATGCTGGCATCACGGTCTGGAAAGAGAAGTATTTGTACAATGTTGAGCGACCTGAAACGTATATCCATGATCATATAAATCCAAATTGGATTTCATTACACGACACCCCTTCATTTCCAGCTTATCCATCCGGACATGCCGCTTTTGGGGGCGCTGCTGCTGAAGTACTGTCCGATGCAATGGGCAATAAGTTTGAACTTACTGACCGTACCCATGAAAAGCGTCCTGAATTTGCCGGTATGCCAAGGAGTTACAGTTCTTTTGAAGAGATGGCGCAGGAAAATGCAGCCTCTCGTGTCCTGTTAGGCGTACATTACCGTATGGACTGTGAGGAAGGGCTTCGATTAGGCAAGATCATCGGCAAAAAAGTAGTGAGCATTCCGCTATTTCGGAAAGAGGTGTCTGTACTGAAGCGATAAGCGAGACCTTATAGAGCGGCTATTAAGGTAAATGATATCGCCAAAATAGCCCAATTCGAACCTATTCGTTTGCATTTCAGCGCAAACTGGATCATGAATAACGCATAAGCCAGGATGTATAGATAATCAAGGTTGGTTGAGCA
>CANJPT010000097.1 GCA_947476195.1 Lewinellaceae bacterium
AAGTTCGCTCACCCTGAGTGCCTGTCCGGGAAGTTCAGCGGTGTATCTTGGAACGAATATCCCTGCCGGATCGACCCGGAATTTTACCCTGACCAATGTGGCAGGATGCGATTCAGTCGTAACCGTGACTGTTTTAGGTGATCTACTCCCAAGCAGTTCAGCGCTTCAAGTAGGCGTATGCCCCGGAGAAACAGTTGTGTATCAAGGTTCAACCTTGACTGCCGGAACCGTGCAACTTTTCACCCTGAACAATGCTGTCGGCTGTGACTCTATGGTAACGGTGACCGTATTTCAAAAAAATGTATCGACCCATGTATTGGCCGTAAGTGTTTGTCCAGGCAGCACCTACATTTATGACGGAACGACCCTTGCTCCAGGCGATTCGAAAGATTTCCATTATTCGAACTGGGAAAGTTGCGACAGTACGGTAACCGTTACCGTTTCAGAATACCCTAAAACAATTTTTGGATTGAACAGCGCGCCTTCCTGCAGTAACACACCCACGGGAATATTGGAAGTAATGGGTATTTCGGGTGGACCTGCACCCTTCCGGTTTTCACTGGATAATATTGGATTTCAGGACAGTAGCCGCTTTACAAACCTTGTTTCTGGCATGTATACCGTATATATACAAGATTCCAATGATTGTATTTTTGAACAGCAAGCATTGCTGCCAAGCATTCCAAAATTGGACATTCAAGTGAGCAACGGCATTCTACCCTGCGACAGCGCCCTGGTACAATTAGAGGCCAAGGTATTGAGTGGCAATCCTATTGGGTTACAATACCAATGGTGGAATGGTGGGCGTGAAATAACAACCATTGCGACAGAAGCCGGCTCGATATGGGTAGAAGTAACCAACGAATGCGAAACGGTACATAGCGGCGCATCTGTGAAATGGGCCGAACTGGCCGAAGATCAGGACATTGTGTACATCCCAAACGTGTTCATGCCTGGTTCAAATGATCTGGAGAATACCCAATTCAAGCCATTTTTTGCAGCGGGTATCACCCTGTTGAATTTCCATTTTGAGGTATTCGACCGCTGGGGAGACAAACTTTTCGAAACTTCCAGCACTTCAGACGGATGGGGCGGTACTTTTCGTGACCATGATTTTAACCCCGGCGTTCAGGTTTGGCACCTGGAGGCAGATATTGCCCTTTGTGGCAGCGTATTGCATGTGGAACGAAAAGGAGATGTGACGGTGGTGCGTTGAGGATCGATTTTTCACCTTCGAAGCCCCCTCTGATTTATAAATCGGAGGGGGCTTTTTGTTTATTCGAACCTAACCCTCGTAGGTTTTAAACCCTGCGAGGTTTATTTGGTAGGTTTACTGATTGGCATTTACGGATATCCATACACTGGATATGCTCGAGTCAGGTGAATGTTGCTTGCCAAACCCAATATCATACCCTTCCTTTATCGTAATATGATCCGTTGTATTGAGGCGGTGACTTGGAGGCACCGCCTCAATAGAGCCTCAGCCATTTCAACATATAGGGTGCTTGCAAAACCTAATGCAGTTACCCCTTCTTTTATTGGAATACCGCCGGGGGAGAGGATTGAGGCGGTGACTTGAGGTCACCGCCTCAACTTCTCAAGCTAAAGTCTGGCACCTTTTGTCTGCAAATTCAAGCACCCATTACTTAAACTCCTCTACTGCGGACTATACCTGAAGCACCAAAATCTCCTAATCTCACCCCTTATGTCCTTTTTTATTCGAAAATTAGAAAAAATAATTTTAGCATAAAACATTGTATGTCAATTATTTAAAAAATAATGCGAATCATTTTTAAGAGTACCATGCAAAATTATGTTCTATGTATTGCAAAGTACCTTCCTGTACCATTATCTTTGCACCACCTACTAACGAACTTTAGAAATTGGACGATGGACTCCTCTGGACGTTAGACCAATTATTTCTTTTCCCGGAAACTAAATGTCCATAGTCCAAAAGTCCAACAATCAATTAAGCTATGAAACCCAAAGTTAAGATCACCCTTTCCGTTTTCACTTTTGTAGCCATGGTGCTCACTGGTTTGGCAGCTGCAGAACAAGTGCCGACTAAAAAGCCCCATGGTAGCGAATCACTTCTTTCATCCGACATCATAAGCCTCAGCCCAAAATTGATCCGGAAGAAAAACCAGTTTGAAAATGACGAAAAGAATTTACGGAACATTGATTCCATGATTACCAATCACCAGCCTGCGAAATAAACTTCGCGAAAGCACTCATCTGAACAATGTAAATAAATATGGATATCGAAAATGCAAAAGCGCAAATGCGCAAAGGGGTGCTCGAACTTTGCATCCTAAGCATCATCGAGGAGGACGAGGTGTATCCCAGTGATATCATTGCGAGGCTCAAAACCAATGACCTCATCGTGGTGGAAGGAACCCTGTACCCACTCCTAACCCGGCTAAAAAACGATGGCCTTTTGGACTATTCCTGGCGCGAAAGCAATGCAGGCCCTCCACGCAAGTATTTCAAAATAACTGATCTGGGAAGGCAATTTCTGGAAGTCCTTAGCAATAGTTGGCAGCAACTGGTACAGTCCGTGGCCCAAACAGTCGGAAAACCCCAGACAACCAAAAAGACGAAAAAAAATGAACCCACCGCTACATCGGAGACTCCGACCAGCGAACCGACAACCAACCAATAACATACGCAATGAATAAGATTCTGAATATCAATCTGGGCGGTTACGCCCTTACCATAGACGATGATGCACATGAGTACCTTGATGGCTACTTAAACAGCATCCGCAGACGATTCAGCGAAAGTGAAGGCCGTGACGAGATCATTGGTGATATTGAAGCACGTCTTGGCGAACTCATCAGTCAAAGCATGGGTACACGTACCATCGTAATGTTGCCAGATACTGAGGCTGCAGTTGCGATTATGGGAAAACCGGAGGATTTTGGCGGAGAGGATACCAGTAGCAATAGTACCAGTACTGGCAATTCAGCGAAAAAAAGCGAAAAATCTGCCGTTCGCACCGGGAAACGTCTTTTCCGCGACGAAGAAGATGCGGTAGTAGCCGGTGTATGCTCTGGGCTGTCAGCCTACTTTGGCATTCATGATCCGGTATGGATGCGTCTTGGTTTTGTGCTGCTTGCTTTTGCCTCTTTTGGTTTCTGGCTACCTGCCTATGTTCTTATTTGGATCCTGGTAGCCCCGGCCAAAACGGCTGCTGATAGGCTCGCCATGCGTGGTGAAGCAGTTAATATGGACAATATTGCCCGGGAAGTAGAAGATGGCTTTGATCGTTTGGGCAAAAAGGTAAATGATTTTGGCACTAATGCTGCAAAAAAGAGTGGTTCGAGTGCTCAAAACGCCATGAGTACCGGAGTGACCGCCATTGGGCAGGCCTTTGGACTTTTACTGCGATTCATAGCCAAATTTGCTGCCCTGATTGCCATCCTCATTGGTATTGCATTATTTTTGGCACTGGGTGCAGGCTGGATCGGAAGTATCATGGCACTCATGATCGGCGCTCCTTATGTGGAATACTTTAGCCCCTTTTCGTCTGGCTGGACCTGGTTTGGGATCATCAACCTGTTTTTCCTGTTGGGCATTCCGGCCATTTCACTTGTGTTGTTCTTTTCACGCATATTATTCAAGACCCACACGCCATATTGGGTAAATAGAACCCTGACGGGTCTGTTCATTCTAAGCGTTATCGCAGCATTTTCCATGTTGCCATTCGGGATCAGGCAATACACCCAATCTGGTTCGGTTTCCAAAAATATTGACCTTTCCGAGTTCCAGCATGACACTTTGATGGTAGCTGCTGTGGCAGATCTATTGGGTGGCAGATACCACAACCATAATGATTTCAATTTTGAAGAAGATGGGGTTCAAATAGATGACAACGGACTGGAAATGCGCTGCCCGCTCGAAATTCGAGTTATCCCGAGTCGGGACGGACAATATCATTGCACGCAGAGTATTAAATCTCAAGGTTCTTCCAACCTAAGCGCGCAGGAAAACGCTGATCGGGTTGGGTATTCCGTAACTTTTACAGGGAATACGCTTCATATTCCCACTGCTTACAGCATTGCAAAAGGGGAAAAGTGGCGAGGACAAAGGGTTCGTATCAACATAGAAGTGCCCACCGGGAAAAGCATCACTTTTGATGAAGATATCCATGAATATGCCGATGCTGACCTGGACGAATACAACGACGAGAATGACAATAATTATATTTCCCGTCGCCCAGGAAAGGTATTTCGCATGGGGAACAAAGGTTTGATCTGTGCCGACTGCCCAAACATGGGCGATAAAGGCTACCGCAGCGACCGCAATTATGACAACTTTATTCTGGAAGGTGATTTCATCACGGAAATCCGTCAGGGCGACGATTTCAGGGTTGAAATAGACGGCCCAAACGGAGAGAAGGAGAAGGTTCAAAAAATCCAGACGGGCGATAAAATCACCTTTACCACCAATGGCAAAACCACCAATGGTGCGGTACATATTCTTATTCAAACCCCAGCATTTACTTCTCTTCAGGCCGACAACTCAGGCGAGATCACGCTGCGGGGTTTTAACGAAGGGCAGGCAAGCATTACAGCCAGTGGCAATAGTCGGATCAAAGCCTATATAGACGTATCAAGCGAGTTCAATATTGCGCTTTCAGGAAGGGCATCGCTCGATCTGACGGGTAAAGGCAACTACCTCGATATTAGTCTGAGTGACAATTCAGTAATAGAAGCCACCAATTGGAGTGCCGGTCGAGTGGAGGTTTCATCCGCTGACAATGCCCACGCCCGGGTTTTTGCCAAAGATGATGCCCTCATTATTTCTACCGGACAAAGTTCTGTCCGGGTGGATGGCGGTGCGAATGTTCGAAATAAACGGGAAGATAAGTGATGGTTTTGAGCGAAATAGAGCTCAAAAAATAAGCAAAAATAGCGGCGGGATGGCATGTAGCTGTGCCGCCGCTATTCTTATACCCTTGATTATATACATATTATGAGTCTGGTATCTACCTTTGTCAGCTATATAGTGCTTACATGCCAACTCCATCTGATTCTACCGCCGAACTTTACCAGAACATTGCCCGTAAGGTCAAAGATGGAAGCTGTGTGCTTTTCCTCGGTCCGGCAGCTATAGCCGCCAAAGGCAAAGACGGTGAATGGCAACCCATTACAGACCTCTGCGCCCGGCATTTAGTCGATAAATACAAGCTTGAACTAAGTGCCGGGGAGAAATATAAGCTACCTTATATTACCAGCCTCCTACGCATACAAAACCGCTCTACCGACAACGTATTGCAGGAAGAAGTGGCAAAGTTCTATACGGACATTGCTGATAAATTCGAACTTCATCCTGCCCTGGAACAACTTACTGACCTGAAGTTCCGCTTGGTCATTAATACCACCCCCGACAACTTTATCACAAGGCTATACGACCAGATCGCACAGGCTTATCACGCAGATTATTACAACTGGTATAAACCGAGCGCAGGATTCAATTTTGATTTTGAAAAGGATTCCCAGGTAGTCATTTACAACTTACTTGGCACCTGCCACAAACCTGAATCTTTGGTGCTAACCTACAAGCATCAACTTGGTTTTATCAAGAAAATAGTGGGCGAACAGCAAAATGAGCGCATTCCAGATGCGCTTACCAATGCATTCAAAGACTTTCGCTACCACCTTTTTCTTGGTTTCGATTTTGAAGACTGGGCCTTGCGCCTCCTGCTCGACACTTTATACAAAAACGTGCGTGAGAACGTACAACCTTATTCATTCACGACCAAAAGTGAACGCCCCGCTGAAGCCGATACGAAGGTCTTTTTCCAGGGCGAGTTTGGGATGCAGTTTCCACAAGAAAACCTCGAGGATTTTGTAACAAACCTGGTCACTTACTATCAAAAATTAGACAGTCCAGCCAGCAGCAGCACACAAACCCCACGTGCCAAAGTACTCGTGCTCCACAATGAAGTCGCGGACAAAGATGGCTTTGAGATACTAATGAAGCATTTACGCAGTCTTCCAGCCCAGTTTGTAAGTTTTGCCGATGCCGTGGGGCAAGGTGATATGCAGGCCTGGCTTCGCAAAATGGTAGACGAATGTCAGGTAGTTTTGCCCTTGCTGAGCGCCGATTTTTACGATGAAGCTAATAACCCCGCTGTGCCACTTTTGGCAGAAATTGCCCAAAAAAATAACCCACGCAAAGGCTTTCTTGTCATGCCTATTTTGCTCAAATCCGTGGGGCTTGATGGGCCGCTCGCCCAATTACCCACCTTGCGCCCGACCGACAAACAACCCATTGTTGGCGGCGGAAAAGAGATCCAATATGCTACTGAAATTGGAGATGGGTTGAAGAAGTATATTGAGAATTTGAAGTAGGTTTGGAAATTAGGGAGTCTTTTCTGACCGCTCGTTCAAAAAAACTGTTACAGGATGATAGATGGTCTAAGCGTTGGGGCCGAATTTCAGTTTGAAGGAAAACCGTGCAATTTTCATTTCAGGCAAGGCTAAATTTGCAGTCGTATGTGGGCGATCCAGCGTCCCGCTTAAATCAGGACACACTACTTGGACATTTTCTAAAATCGAGACCTAAAAGGTTTTTGGAAACCTTATAGGTCTATGAGCAAAACAAAAATGTCCAGTAGTGTGAAATCAGGATAATACTGGATGACATAAAACTTGCCCCTTGCCAGCCAAAGTCCAATTTCCTAACAAGCGCTAAACGGCATTTATCGTTTTGGCAGCGTAGCGTCCTGTAACTTAGGGTACGCTACAAATACCCTTAAATTAGAGCTTGTTCCATAAAATAACCGGAATTTTAACCGGAAAAAATATCAAGTATTTTCCTCTCCCATCCACTTTTATCCACGCTACACGTATGAATCTGCCAGACCTGTCTTCTACTATTGTCGCATTGGCAACACCACCTGGTGTAGGTGCCATCGGCGTGATCCGGCTTTCAGGCCCAATGGCAACTCTTGTGGCGGATAAAATCTTCAAAGGCAAAAGACTGGAGAACCAGCCAAGCCACACCGCCCATTTTGGCAAGATCGTAAGCAAGGAGGGTCGAATTTTAGACGAGGTATTGATCACCGTTTTCAAAGGCCCAAACTCATACACAGGAGAAGATACCATTGAAATTTCCTGCCATGGCTCTCCCTATATTTTACAGGAAATTATTCAGTTGTGTCTGGAAAATGGCACACGCATGGCCCTGCCGGGAGAGTTCACCCTCCGGGCTTTTCTGAATGGAAAAATGGACCTCACGCAGGCCGAAGCCGTGGCTGATCTGATCGCCTCAGAAAGTGCCGCCGCCCACGATGTAGCGATCCGACAATTACGAGGCGGCTTCAAACACGAGATCCAGAAACTGCGGGAAGAACTCATACACTTTGCCAGTCTGGTGGAACTCGAACTGGATTTTGGCGAAGAAGACGTGGAATTCGCCGACCGCAATGATTTGAAAATACTTGTAAGCAAGATTAGAAACTTCACTCAATCACTTATTCACTCATTCGCCCTGGGAAATGCCCTTAAAATGGGCGTCACCACCGTCATTGCCGGCAGACCCAATGCCGGGAAAAGCACGCTGCTGAACGCCCTGCTCAATGAGGAACGCGCCATCGTCAGCGAGATCCCCGGTACTACCCGGGATACCATTGAAGAGGTGCTAAACATCCGGGGGATACAGTTCCGGCTCATCGATACGGCAGGGATCCGGGAAGCCCAGGATACCATCGAAGCCATTGGCGTAGCACGTACGATGGAGAAAATTGGGCAGGCGGCGATTCTGGTGTATGTCTGGGACGTGGCCGGGGGGATGACACTCGCCGAGGTTCATGATGATCTTAATAGACTTTCCAAGTCTTCAAGACTTGGAAAGTCTGACATCGTGGTGGTTTGCAACAAGATGGACCGAAATCCGCTGTTCCAAACCGAGTGGTTGTTGGACCCGACCTTGCCGGAGGTACACCCTTATTTGGTCGCCCCCTCCCCCCCCAAAGGGGGGGGAGACGCGCAATTTGCTAGTCCCGAAAGAATTCCAATAGATTTATTGGGAAGTTCACTCATTCCCATTTCCGCCAAAAACCAGATGAACATCGAGTTTTTAAAAGATAAGCTGTTTGAAGCCGCTGCGGGTGAAGGAGTAAATACCGAAAGTACCGTCGTCACCAATGTCCGGCACCACGATGCCCTTCGCCGCGCCGACGAGGCTTTGGCCGAGGTGCTGACCGGACTGGACGCCAATATCACGGGAGATTTTATTGCGCAGGATATCCGGCGCTCGCTGGCTTATTTGGGCGAGATCACGGGGGAGATCGGGGTGGAGGATCTGTTGGCGAATATTTTTGGGAAGTTTTGTATTGGAAAGTAAATTGAAAACAACCCAGAAACAAAAAACACATACCGTTGCAAGTCTCTGATTTGCAACGGTTTTTTATTTTAATCCCATCCCGGTGACTTGTTTTTCATTTTGGATTTAGTTATATTTGTATCCTATCTATACCCACAATATTCAAAATGGAACTACAAATTATTCAATCCAAAATTTACTCCTTACGCGGCCAACGAGTTATACTTGATTTCGATTTGGCCAATTTTTACGGGGTAGAAAACAAGCGGATGAAAGAAGCCGTACGCCGCAACATGACGCGTTTCCCAGAGGATTTTGTTTTTGAACTGACACGAGATGAGTACAATTTTCTAAGGACGCAAATTGCGTCCTTAGAAACCGGACGTGGCGATTCAATGAAAATCAGGCCCTTCAAAATCAAGATATAACACCCGGCGAATGGGCAGAATGAGCACGGATTGGATTCCTAAAAGACCATTAATAATCATTGATTGACTCACCGGAAGCCAAGAACGTATCCTTCCATCGTATCTTCACCCTTCTCTTACCAACAGCACTGCTTCCCACCTATTACACCCATGCTCCCAACAAAAATATCTCCGACCCGGGAAAAAACCCGCCTCCACCCCCAAAACCGGCATCGCGAACGCTATGATTTCAAACTTCTGATCCAGCGTTGCCCGGCACTGGCGCCCTTTGTTCAATTGAATGTCTACAACGACGAGTCTATTGACTTTGCTAACCCGGAAGCAGTCAAAATGCTGAACACAGCTTTGCTGATGCAGTATTATGAACTCCAATACTGGAATATTCCTCCGGGATATTTGTGCCCTCCAATTCCCGGCCGGGCAGATTACATTCATTACGTGGCTGAATTACTGGCCCGTTCCAATTATGGGAAAGTACCCACCGGCAATAAGATCACCTGCCTGGACATTGGGGTCGGCGCGAATTGTATTTATCCGATCATTGGGCGTCAGGAATACGGCTGGCAGTTCGTTGGTTCTGATATTGACCCAATTGCCCTGGAGTCTGCGAATAAGATCATTGACTCGAATCCCAATCTCAAAGGAGGGATCGAATGCCGCTTGCAAACCAATCCTGCCGACATTTTTTACAGCGTACTCCAAAAGGCTGAATTCATAGATGTGGTGGTGTGCAACCCTCCTTTCCATGCTGCATTGGAAGATTCGCAAACCGAAAACCTACGCAAATTGAGTAATTTGGCTAAGGAAGAAGTGAGCACCCCTGTCCAGAATTTTGGAGGACAAGGCATGGAACTTTGGTGTGATGGCGGGGAGGAAAAGTTCGTTCGGGCCATGGTGCGCCAAAGCAGGCAATTCACAAGCACTGTCTTTTGGTTTTCATCCCTGATCGCTAAAAAGTCTCACCTTCAGGGCATCTATGATGAACTTCGAAAAGCGGATGCTGAGGATGTAAAAACCATTCCTATGGGACAAGGGAATAAGACCAGCCGGATCATCGCCTGGACTTTTTTGACCAAGGAACAACAGAAGGATTGGAAAAACGAGCGCTGGAATGCGGTGATCAAACGAACCGGAGCTATATAGTAAACCCGACGGAAAGTGGTTTGCGAAAAAGGCGAAGTGCTTGCACTATTCACCGGGTGACTTTGAGTCACCCGGTGAATAAACCCCGGATCCCCCTTTTCGCAAACCACCTTCCGTTGGGCATAATTGAGCCCTGAAGTCAAACCTGAAATAGTATTTAAAAAGCGCTCATAGCCTGGAATCTCCTTAAAAGCAAGGCCTACCGTACCTTGTGCCACTATGAAAGCATATATTCTCTCTGTCTTTTTTCTCTTAAGCAGCTCCCCTACCCTATTTTCCCAGGTAGTCAACATTGAGGAACAACGGATAACCGGTACCAATGACTCTACCAACTGGTATGGCCATCTGCGGGGAGGTGTTTCACTGTCCAAAGTGCAGCAATCAAGCCTTCAGTTGCATGGCCAGATCAAAGTGCAGTACAAAGCGGACCCACATTTAGTGCTGCTGCTGCTCAATGTGAATTTGCTGCGCGCTGGTAACCAGGATTTTGCCCGACAGGCATTTGCTCATCTTAGATACAACTACAAACTGAGTAAGACCTGGACCTGGGAAGCCTTTATTCAAGTCCAAACCAGTCCGATTCAATTGCTTGATGAACGCAATCTGGTTGGCACAGGCGCTCGATGGCGGTTGCTGAAATCAAAGGACGGACGGCAACGTATTTATCTTGGCACAGCCTTGCTTTGGGAGCAAAATCGATTTAACGAGCCATATGGCCAATCATCCTGGTATCGTTCCAGCAATTATGTCTCTACTACCTTCCGACCCAACAAACGTGTGGTGCTCATTCAAACTACTTATTGGCAGCCTGTCCTGAGCCTTATTCACAACTATCGCCTGAGCTCGGAATGGCTATTAAAGGTCGATCTGAGCAAAAAGCTGGCGTTTACCATTGATTTTGACTATAATATTGACAAAAATCTGCCAACAGGAGCACCTTTCGAGACTTATAGCTGGCGAAATGGGTTGAGCTGGCAATTGTGATCCAAACCATTCAATGTCATCGAATTAGGCAAGTATGCTCCTTCTGCAATACTGGACATTAAAACAGCCCGGGTGTTTAGGGAAAAATAGAATATGTTTTTGAGCTCAAGGAGGGGAATTAAAGTCCTTTTGCAATGACTTAAAACACAACGAGCCGCTTCCTTATACTCGGGAAGCGGCTCGTATTATTTAATACCTTATAAAAGCGATCAGGCGTCAACTTTATTCTTCGGTGTGCTTAGGCTTTTCAGCCGCTGCTTCTTCCACTGCGGGAGCGTCTGCTGCAACGTTCGATTCAGGCGTGGCAGCCTCATCCTCCGCTGATTTATGCACTACGTCATCAATGATGATGGTATCGGGTGCAACTTCGGGCGCAACTTCGGGCGCAACTTCGGGTGCAACTTCGGGTGCAACTTCGGGCGCAGCCTTATCTTTTTGGTAAGATTCCAGTGCTTCTTCAGCCTGTTGCATTGCATGTCCGAAGGCTTGTTCAGCCTTTTCTACTACCACGCTCGTAACTGCTTTGGCAGTATCCAGTGCATCCAGCAATACATCACCCAAAAGATTGGAAGCTGCCTCTAAAAGGCTTTCATCTTTTTCGACTGCAGGAGCTGTTGTTGCGGCAGTGGCCTTCGCGTGAGTTTCAGCCTCGATTTCTGATTTGATAGAAGCTTTTTTGGCTTCTATCTGTTGGCGTTCGGCTTCCTTGGCAGCCATACGCGCTTCTTTTTCGTGTGCTGTGCTGGCCTGACGCTGCACGTCATTACGTGCTATAGTCAATTCAGCCAGTTTTTCACGTTTACCATTGGCCCGTTCTTCGATCATTTTGATTTTCGCGCCACGGATCTGAGCTTCCAGCTGACCTTCAGAAGCATTTACTTTTTTGCGTTGGAATTCAAGTTCTTCATCATCGCGATAAAGACTTTCCTCAAGGCGCTTGATTGCATCTTCGAGGCCAGCGAGCCGCTTATCATGTCGATCTGCGATGGTACCGGCATTGGCTTCAGGGCCGAATTTACGCTCTTTGGCTTTTTTGAATGCAATATCCAGACGTTCCCAAAGTTTGTTGCGGTGTTCATTACTCATGCGCGTGTTGTGGTAGTCGCGCTGCATTTTTTTGAGTTGATCGAAGACGCTGTTGAATTTTGCGCCGCCCGATGCGATATGTGCTTCAACTTCTTCCAAGCCCTTAACAAATGCTTCATAAACGCCTTGGGAAGCTTCGTTAAACTCTGAATTTACCTTTTTACGCACCTCTTTGAGTTCTTCAAAAAGGGCATTAATCCCGTCGCGAAGCTCGTCCGCATGTGGACGGTAGAGATTTCGCTCACGGCTCTGGTCCTGTACCTTATCCCAAAAAGCCCGGAGGTTTGTGAAGATTTTGTTGTCGTATGTAGTCATAGACGCCACTTTTTCCTTAAAATCTGCCAATTCCTGCTCGTAAGCAGCATGAAGTTTGGCGGAAAGCACGGCAAACTGCCACTCTGTTTGCGCACGTTGCACGAGGTCGGGGCGATCTGCAGTGAGGTTTTCAGGCAAAAGGCTGTCGGTGACGCTAAGTTCGCGTTCGGATACTTGGACACCTGCAGGAAAGACTACGTCTCCCTTGCCATCGCGCCATTCGTGCATCATTTTTTGCACGAATTCTTCATCAGCAATAGCTTCCGGAAACAAATGAAGCATCACCTTGCTGGTATCTGCCAGCAATTCAAGTGCGATCAGGAATTTTTCGTTTTCGGCATTAGTGCCCCAAATGACTAACTTGTTCTTCATAAATCTACTGTTGTCGGTTCACGGTACACGGTTAACGGTACTCGATACACGGTTTACGGTTGTAGCACAGGGATTTGAGTTGACCATGTAATTTGTCCCATGGCTCTTAAATTCTGCACCATATACTTTCGGGCGGCAAAATTAGGCTGTTGTTATCGCTTTTTACAATTTTCATGCACGAATACCAATTATATGATCAAGTCGGTCGCTTCCCGGTAAGCATTTCTACAAAATCATCGGCAGATATGACACTTAAGCTTGGGAACGGAATGTTGTTCTATACATTAAAGTGCCGATCATTTGTGACAATAAAGTCGGCATTTGCTGCTACTGCACAATCAACAAATTTGTCATCATCAGGATCTGCGGTGATTAGACGCCAGAAAAAATACTTGGTAATTAGTACAACGTCTGGCGAGTTTTCAATCGCCTTCAACGTATTTTCAGCTACTTGAGGGCGTAGCATATATTTCTCATGCAATTTTTCTGCATACTCCTCTAAGATGTCCGAAGTGACACAAAGTTCAAACGCTCCATTCAGGAACGCATCAAATACCGGGTAGTAAAGCGTGCCAAATGGAATGGCAAGCAACAGGACGTTGGTGTCCAAAACAATTTTCATTTTTGGGCACTTTTATATGGCGTGCGCATATTCTCTTTAAGAAATTGTGCAGCATCATATCCTTTTTCCATCCAAACCACCTGGGCATCAGCACTGGCTTTGTCTGCAAAGTAGCGTGCAATCATTCGCCGGATTGCCTTCAAATCATGATCAGACACCCCTTCTGCATAGAGCTTGAGCAATTGGAGTTGCAGGTTGCTCAGAGCCAATTTCTGTGGTATGGAAGCTGGATCTGGTGATGACATAGGGCGAATTTTAAACAAAATTAAGTTTTAAATAAGAATTAAGCCAATTTTGCCGTCGCTTTTTTCTCTTTTATCTTCAAAATCCCTACCGATAGCAGGTATTCTGCAATTTGAATGGCATTTGTAGCGGCGCCTTTGCGCAGGTTGTCACTTACGATCCACATATTCAGGGTATTCGGCTGACTTTCATCGCGACGCAAGCGACCCACAAAGACTTCATCTTTGTCCTGCGCCATTAACGGCATGGGGTATTGCAATTCAGCAGGATTATCGATGACTACTATTCCGGGAGCTTTTTCAAGTAGGTTGCGTACATCTGCAAGATCAAAATCCCTATCGAACTCCACATTTACCGACTCCGAGTGCCCACCGATGACCGGCACACGAACGGTAGTAGCCGTAACACGGATCCGGTCGTCGCCCATGATCTTTTTAGTCTCATTCACCATTTTCATCTCTTCTTTTGTGTAGGCATTCTCTGTGAACACATCGATATGTGGCAACACATTCAGATCGATCTGATAAGGGTAGGCACGAACGCCAGTCTTGCCTTTGCGTTCATTCATCAATTGCTCTACCGCTTTCACACCCGTACCTGTAACAGACTGGTAGGTGCTTACCACGATGCGCTTCACGCCATATTTATCATGTAAAGGCTTGAGCGCCACTACCATTTGGATCGTAGAACAGTTTGGATTGGCGATTATCTTGTCGTTTTTTGTCAGTACTGCGGCATTTACTTCCGGCACGATCAGCTTCTTTTCCGGATCCATGCGCCAGGCCGAGGAATTGTCAATGACTACTGTTCCACAATCGGCGAAACGAGGCGCCCATTCTTTGGAAACACTACCTCCAGCAGAAAAAATGGCTACATCAGGCTTTTTACCTACCGCAGCATCCATACTGATGATCTTGTAGCGCTTGCCCCGAAATTTGACGGTTTTCCCAACAGAACGTTCGGATGCAACGGGAAGAAGTTGCGAGATTGGGAAGTTTCGCTCTTCCAGAATTTGCAACATTTTGGTACCCACCAATCCGGTGGCACCGACTACAGCTACTTTCATGTCTGCTGTTTATTTGTTTAGAGGGTGATTTGTTTATCCGCTACAACGAAAGAGCTGGATTGGAAGGGCAAAGATAAAAAACTAGACAAACCCATGACAACCGCTTTATACAGGTATTTCAAAATCTACACAGAATCAATTGCGTTAACTTATTTGGAAAAGTGGTCTTTCTATACGTCCTTCGCTTCCTACTTCGTATTACTCACGAAGGACAAACAAATCCGGACCACAGGAGGACAAAGTAATCTGGTGTCTTTTGACATGAAAACAAAAACTGTTATAACCGTACTGCTGATCTTTGGGTTGGCGACATCTTGTGTCCAGGGCCAAAGCGGTTTTTTGTTGCCTGGAGGCGTAAAACAAATTGAGATCCCCTTCGAATATGTAAACAGTTTTATCATACTGAACATTGCCTTCAATGGCTCCCTGCCATTAAAATTTATATTTGACACGGGTGCTGAACACACCATTTTGACAAAACGTGAAATTAGCGACCTGCTTCAGGTTCATTATGATCGGGAGTTCCATGTCAAAGGTTCCGACCTTAATGTTGAGTTGGTGGCCTACCTCGCCCGAAATATCCGACTGCAGATACAAGATAAAGACATCGTCGCCCCCAGCGAAGACATTCTGGTTTTGAAAGAAGACTATTTTCGCTTTGAAGAATATGCCGGATTGGCCGTGCATGGCATTTTAGCCGGACACGTTTTTTCTCGATATCTGATAAAGATCAATTATCAACGAAAGGTACTCACACTTTATGAACGTGGTTCGTATAAGATGTTGGAGCAAGGGTTTCAGCCCATAACCGCTGAATTATTTCGGAACAAAATATACCTCAACACGCAGGCTCAGCTACGACAGGATACTACAACAACCGTAAAGCTTTTACTCGACACGGGTGCCGGAATGCCAATCTTGTTTTTCACCAACACAAATCTGCTCATTCAACCCTCACCCAATGCGATCCCATCCAACATCGGTATGGGTCTGGGAGGGTATTTGGAAGGTTTTGTGGGCCGAACGGCTGGGCTAAAATTGGGTAATTTTTCCCAAAAAGGCGTCCTCACCTATTTCCAATCGATTGATACCACCCAGGATTTGAGCCATCTGAATGGTCGAAACGGGCTTATTGGCAATGGAATTTTAAGCCGTTTCCAATTGGTGATTGATTATCCGGGTGCAACAATCTGGCTGAAACCTACCAGGTCCTATTTAAAGGAATTTGTGTACGATCGCAGTGGCCTGAGCATTGTTGCATCAGGAACCAATCTGAATTACTTTTCGGTGCTTAATGTGCTCCCGGGTTCCCCGGCTGAAGAGGCAGACATCCATGCCGGAGACCGCGTGCTGGGGATCGGTTGGCTGGCTTCCAGCTTCCATACATTGGCGGAGCTCCAGACTTTACTTCATAAAAAGCCAGGCAAAAAAGTCAAAATAACGATAAAACGGGATGGAAAAATCCTTAAGAAGCAAATTGTATTGCGGAATTTGATTTGAAGCGCTTTATTCAAGCAAACCATTTAGAGCTTGTTCTCCCATAAGGCTCCTTTCCTTTGAACGAACAAACCTACCCTATCTTCTGACACCTAAAATCCAATCCCTCTATTTTGCTCGTTTAAGCTTTACCGTGAAAAAATAAAACCCTATGCACATCGTCATTCTTGGCAACGGAATCAGCGGCGTTACTTGTGCGCGCTACCTCCGAAAACGCAGCAAGCACGAGATTACCGTCATTTCCGACGAATCGGATGAGTTTTTCAGTCGCACGGCGCTGATGTACGTCTATATGGGCCAGATGAGGCTGCGTGATACAATGCCATACGAGCCCTGGTTCTGGGAGAAAAACCGCATCCAACGCGTTCGTGCACGTATTGAACAGATTGATTTTCAGGAAAAAAAACTGATCTGTACCACAGGAGAATCCCTGCGCTACGATAAGCTCGTGATTGCGTTGGGCTCCAAGTCCAATAAATCAGGATGGCCAGGTCAGGATCTGGACGGGGTACATGGGCTTTATCATTTGCAGGATCTGGAGGCCATGGAGCGGCACTCGGCAGGACTATCCGGATCAAAAGATGGTGCAAGGGCTGTAATTGTGGGAGGAGGGCTAATCGGTATTGAAATGGCTGAAATGTTCCATTCCCGCAGCATTCCAGTTACTTTTTTAGTGCGGGAGAAGGCCTTTTGGAAT
This sequence comes from Lewinellaceae bacterium, assembly GCA_947476195.1. Taxonomy (GTDB): domain Bacteria; phylum Bacteroidota; class Bacteroidia; order Chitinophagales; family Saprospiraceae; genus M3007. The sequence continues at coordinate 16,788 of CANJPT010000097.1, forward strand.
AATAATCTGCCCACTGAAGAATCTGAAATGGTAACCCGACATATCCGGGAACACCAGATTGATCTGCGGCTGGAAACAGAATTGAAAGAAATTCAGTCCGGCGTCTCCGGGGAAAAATGTGCTTCGGTGTTGACCACTCATAACGAAACCATCGCCTGTGGATTTGTTGGCCTCACGGTAGGAGTCAGTCCAAATATCGATTTTTTAAAAAACACAGCACTGGAAACAAATCATGGCATCCTGGTCGATGAACACTTACAAACCAATCTACCCGATGTATTTGCTATCGGGGATTGTGTAGAACTTCGTCAGCCACGCCCTGGAAGACGGGCCATCGAAGCCATCTGGTACACCGGACGTATGATGGGTGAAACCGTAGCGCATAATGTGGTAGCAGATGATAATCGCCATTCCTACAACCCTGGCATCTGGTTCAACTCCGCCAAATTTTTCGATATTGAGTATCAGGTATACGGCGATATTCGCCCACAACTCCCTGAAAACCAATCTTCCATCTACTGGGAGCATTCAGATGGCAAAAAGAGTATCCGAATCAATTATGAAACTAACTCTGGTAAGGTTGTCGGGTTCAATCTCTTGGGCGTAAGGTACCGCCATGAAGTGTGTGAAAAATGGATCAGGGAAGAGACATCCATTGAAACGGTATTGCAACATCTTGGCCTTGCCAATTTTGACCCCGAATTTTCAAAGCAACACGAGGTTGAGCTGTTGGCCATTTACAACCGCCAGACGGGTAAACATTTAACCCTAAAACAAAAACGTGGTCTGCCAGCCGTATTAGCATTTTTATCAAATTGATCAGATTCTATGAAAAGCATCTCTATCGCCAACCCCAACCCCATGCTGACAACGCCGCTGCAAAAGCTGGGTTTGATATTGTTGGGCATATCAGTTCCGTATATCCTGTACGAAGGTCTTAGGCTTCATGGCCTACCTGCCGAGCCGCCAACATTGATGGCTTTTTTTACCATTATTACGGGATTGTGGCTTTTTTTACGCGATGAGCAGGCAGATTTTAGCCAAAACACCAATGCACTGGCTGTCTGGATGCACAGTTTATCAGCCCGGGGGATATGGGGCTGGTTGGTTGGTATTGTGCTGACCGAGTTTTACGTCTGTTTGTATTGGGCTCCACAGTATATGGCTGGTTTGATTCGGCTATTTGATCCCTTCAGCCAGGCGTTTCGGTTTAAAGCAGCAGATCAGTGGTTTGTGTACGGCTCATTTTACACGATTTTAGTATTGGTGATGGGTACACGATTCATTTTCAAATATCGCCACAGCCGCTATCAATTGGTACGTACCATATCCGTGATGTTCTTTCAGTTGGGCTTTTCCTTCCTTATCCCGGGAATCATGTTGCGTTTTCAACAACCTGAATTGTACTTCACTTATTTCTGGCCACTTTCCTACAGCAATGCCTCCCCGGATACCTGGAGCTGGCAATCTCAGACTACGCTTGGCACCTGGTTTTTCTTATTCGGGCTGGGCATGTTCTTTGTTGGCACCCCCATTCTGACTTACTTTTTTGGGAAAAGGTGGTACTGCTCCTGGGTCTGTGGCTGCGGTGGCCTGGCCGAAACTGCTGGTGATCCTTTCCGGCATTTATCTGATAAATCCCTGAAAGCCTGGAAGATAGAACGCTGGATGATTTACCTGGTACTCGTCTTTGCACTTGGCATGACCGCATTGTTGTGGATCAATGTGCTGACAGGCCGTGGGGTGCTCGGAAGCGCATCAGAAGGTTTTTACAAAACTTATTCCTTTCTCATCGGATCAGCATTCAGCGGGGTTGTTGGCGTTGGCTTTTATCCACTGATGGGAAGCCGGGTTTGGTGTAGATTTGGATGTCCGATGGCAGCCTGGCTGGGTTTATGGCAAAAGAAATTTTCGAAATTTAGAATCACAACCAATGGCGGGCAGTGCATCAGTTGCGGCAATTGCTCCACCCACTGTGAAATGGGTATTGATGTGCGGGCTTA
>CANJPT010000098.1 GCA_947476195.1 Lewinellaceae bacterium
CACATCGAGACCTGCGATACCGCTTATACCCAGTACGTTTTTATGTATCGTGGCTGATTCGCTTACAGAATTTTGATGCCAATAATAGTGTACACCAGCTCCTGTGTAGAAGTTTATTCCCCGAAACAAAACCTTGTGGTGTTTTTCTGCCAGCAAGGTAATGCCCAGATCTTTGGTGGTAAACAGTGGTACGTGTAGTATTCCTTCTGCCGTCCAACCTTTGGTAATATATTGCTGTGTCGTGAGGCTGAAACCGTTATCAAATCGGATACCCGCAGCAGTTTTGTACCGTTGAGCGGAAGCCGGAATCGAGCATACTAAGGCTAAAAGTAGGGTGCTGAGTGAGAAACGAATCTTTTTCATGTTAATTTTTGTCTCGTTTTGCATAAAACTACGCTTAAACAGGAGGTTTATCCGAAATGTTTTTCAACGAAAAATTGTTTAATGTTTTTTTAACCGAATCCCGTCATATTTTGCAGCCAAGTGTTAAATTACGGATCAATAAACGTGCAATGAACTTTTTCCAGATCAGCGAATTTTTCCGCTTTTTCCGTACCGCGCGCACTAAATATCAACTGCATTCGCCCTTTGTGTTCGAGTTGGCCTGTGCGGTACTGGAAGACGAACGCTGGTTTTATGCATTCCGCGATGTGGAAGGTATTCGCGCGCAGATGCTTAAGAGCGATCTTGCGCTGAACCTTACCTGCTTTGAGCATAGCGGCCTGAATCTGTTGTCCCATAGCCATAAAAGAAGTGTTCGGAGCATCGCCCGACGGACAGGCAGTTCTGCCAGACAAGGGCAGATATTATTTCGTTTAGCCAATCATTTGCAGCCCCGTATGATCTTAGAACTCGGTACTTCACTTGGAATTGGGACGATGTATCTGGCTTCAGCCGTGCAGACAACTCGATTTTTAAGCTTAGAAGGTAGTCCTGAAATTGCTCAGGTCGCCCGGATAAATCTGAATTGGTTGGGTTTGTCAAAAAATGTGGAAGTGAGAGAAGGCCCATTTGACCACACTTTAATAACCGCACTAAAGGATTTGAACAGACTTGACCTTGTTTTTTTTGATGGTGATCACCACCTTGAGTCTCCATTTGATTATTTTGAAGAATGTTTAAGTTTTTCACATGAAAAAACTGTTTTTGTGTTCGATGATATGCATGGGTCAAAAGGTATGTCAGCAGCTTGGGAGCAGATTAAATGCCACCCGCGCGTGACATTAACGCTTGATTTTTTTGAACTTTCGCTGGCATTTATGGATCCAGATTTTCGGGAAAAGCAACATTTCAATATTTTACCAGCACGATGGAAACCCTGGTTGTTTTTTTGATGAAGATTGTTGTTGCGCTTTTTCTATCTAATCAATTGATCAACAAATCTATATCACTTGTTACTCGATCTTTCTTACCGCCAGATTTGGAAAATTTCTGCTCCGATCATGCTTGGCTCAGCGGCGCAGAATGTCATTGCACTGAGTGATGCAGTGCTTTTATACCACAAAGGAGAGGTTGAGTTTGCAGCTATGGGCTTTGTTGGGGTGTTCTATATTACGATTGCGGCCATTGGCTTTGCGTTTTCGCGGGGTGGGCAGATCATGATCGCCCGGCGGATGGGAGAAGGTAAACAGGATGCAGTCGGCCATACTTTTCACACCATGCTGCTTTTTGAAGGGATGCTTGCGTTGATGATGTGGGCATTTATGCGTTTTGGTTCAGCCTGGTTTTTTCAGTTCTTTCTCGAGCATTCTCCAAAAGTATATGAAAAAAGCCTTGAATACATCCACTATCGATCCTACGGTGTGTTTTTTAGCTACGGTGGTGTTGCGCTGATCGCGTTATATACCGGAATTGCGCGACCGGGCATCATATTAGTGTCTACCTTATTGTTGGCCGTGGTCAATTTGCTGCTCAATTTTATGTTGATCTTTGGCAAATTTGGACTGCCAGAAATGGGCATCGGTGGCTCAGGACTGGCGAGTAGCATTGCCGAAGGCATCACCTTTGTGGTTTTTTTAATTTACATGATCTTTGACAAAAAAAATCGAGATCAACACATATTCAAAGTTCCCAGACTGGATTGGCCGATGACAAAGCAGCAGCTTCGGATTGCACTTCCTGTAGTAGCACAGGCAGCAGTAGGGCAGGGGAGTTGGGTGTTTTTTTTCGGGATGGTTGAAAACCTGGGCGAGCGTGCTTTAGCCATTTCAAATCTTGCCCGTACGGTGTACCTACTCCTATCTATTCCACTATGGGGGTTTTCGACAGGAGTTAATACCTTGATTTCCAACTTAATAGGTCAAAAAAGGCATGCAGAAGTGCTGGGTGCAGCCTGGAAAACGGGCAAGTTATGTTGGTTCGTGACGATGATCCTTGCGGTGCCGATTTTGGTGTTTCCCGAAGAATTACTCTATCCACTTTTGGGGAAAGACGACATGAGTCTTATCACAGAAACCCAGCCAATCTTTTTCTTTTTGTTGTGTCTGCTTAGCTTCGCTACCTTTGGAGTAGTATTTATGAACGCACTTTCTGGCACTGGTGCAACCTGGTTTGGCTTAAAGCTCCAGGCACTTTGCATTACTTTATATCTTGGATATATTTATTGGGTGACGAATTTTACACAACTTGGCCTGATATGGGTCTGGGCTGCTGAAGTTTTGTACTGGATTCCTATGATCACTTTGGTCCTGGTTTATTTGCGGTCTGAGAAGTGGCATCTGATGCGGTTTTGATCAGGATGCTTGCCAAACCGATTCTCGGCCACGCCTTTTCTTTTTTCAGGTCTATCTTGCCCCCTGTTGAATATGCATGGTACTGGAGTCGATGTACCTGAAAATTCCGGAACGGACAATTTTTACAAATGGTCACTTCTAATATTAGTTGTGACACCCTGTTTTTCCATCATTTTCCGCACCTTTGCGGCGCTTTTCAAGAAAAATAGGATGGGCACGCACTTGCGCATCGTTCATCGTTCATCATTCATCGTACATCGTAACCCACTCATGCAAGAAGATTTGTTCAAGCGCATTGTGTCGCACAGCAAAGAATATGGATTTATTTACCCTTCGTCGGAAGTGTACGACGGGCTGAACGGGGTTTATGATTACGGCCCGATGGGTGTTGAATTGAAAAACAACATCAAAGAATATTGGTGGCGTGCCATGGTACAGATGAATGAGAATATCACGGGCCTCGACACTTCTATTTTTATGCACCCGCTGATCTGGAAGGCCAGCGGTCACGTGGATGCTTTCAACGACCCGTTGGTAGACAATAAGGATTCGAAAAAGCGATTTCGTGCAGATGTGCTGATCGAAGGTGAAATTGACAAAATGACGGGAAAAGCCGACAAAGAAGTAGAAAAGGCTGCCAAACGTTTTGGTGAAACCTTTGATGAAAAGATGTTTCGTGACACGAATCCCCGCGTTTTGGAATACACGCAGAAGGCAGATGCAGTAGAAAAACGCCTTGCTACGGCCTTAAAAGACAATGATATGGCTGATTTGAAAGCCATCATTGACGAATTGGAAATAGCGGATCCCGACAGTGGTTCACGCAACTGGACCGAGGTGCGTCAGTTCAATCTGATGTTCTCTACCCAAATGTCGAACACCGGTGAAGGCGATAAACTTTATCTCCGCCCGGAAACAGCGCAGGGCATTTTTGTCAATTTCCTGAACGTTCAAAAGACTACCCGTCAGAAAATTCCTTTTGGAATTGCACAGATCGGAAAAGCATTCCGCAATGAGATCGTAGCGCGGCAGTTTATCTTCCGGATGCGTGAATTTGAACAAATGGAGATGCAATTCTTCGTTCGTCCAGGCACCGAAATGGAATGGTATCATACATGGAAAGCGAGGCGTATGGCCTGGCATCAGGCGGTAACGCCAGCCGCAAAACTGAAATTCAAAGACCACGACAACCTGGCACACTATGCCAATGCAGCGGTGGATATTCAATTCGAATTTCCATTTGGATTTAAGGAATTAGAGGGCATTCACTCGCGCACTGATTTCGACTTGCGCAGCCACTCGGAGTTGTCGGGCAAAAAATTGCATTTCTTTGATCCAGAGCTCAATGAGCATTATACGCCATTTGTAGTGGAAACTTCCGTTGGTTGTGATCGCATGTTTCTCTCCGTGCTCTCGACGGCACTCGTCGAAGAGACCGTTCCGGATGCTCAAGGCGAAGACAGTACCAGAACAGTGCTCCGAATTGCACCCGCGCTTGCGCCTGTAAAATGCGCAGTGTTACCGCTTTTGAAAAACAAGGATGAATTGGTCGGCAAAGCCCGTGAAGTATACGACAAGCTAAAACTTCACTTTCTCTGTCAGTATGATGAGAAAGATGCTGTTGGTCGCCGTTACCGCCGTCAGGATGCCATCGGCACCCCATTTTGCGTGACCATAGACTTTGAAACCCTCGAAAACGAAACGGTGACCATACGTGAGCGCGACACCATGCAGCAACAGCGCGTGCACATCAGTGAGGTGGCTAGTATTGTAAGTGAAAAAGTGGATATGCGAAAGTTGCTGGAAAGCATAGTTTAAAAGGGCAATCAATGCCTTTCAAAAAAAGTGGTGGCACGACTATAAGCCGTGCCACCACTTCTTTATTTAAATTTGACCCGAAGAACGAATCAAAGCACATTTGCCAACTGTTCTTTTATCTTCTCCAGTTCATCTTTCATTTGTACCACAATTCGCTGAATGTCAGCATCGTATGCCTTTGCACCAAGGGTGTTTATTTCACGGCCAATTTCCTGTGAAATGAAATTAAGGGTACGTCCAAGGGATTCCTGCTTGCCATTCAACTGTTCCAGAAAATACTTGCAGTGCTGTTCCAGGCGTGATTTTTCCTCCGACATGTCCATTTTTTCCAGGTAAAAAAGAATTTCCTGTTCAAAGCGGTTGGGGTCTAGGTTCTCTTTTCCGATCCCTTCTTCCATATTGTTGCGGATTCGATCGCGCATTCGGATAAAACGCTCCTGTTCAAAGGGCGTTACTTCAGTCAGTAGAAGCATGATATTGGTAAGGCGCAGTCGAAGGTCTGCTTCCTGCACCTTTCCTTCCTGCAGGCGGAATGCTTTGAGGTGTCCAAGGGCTCGGTTGATGACTTCACACATGGCGAACCACTCGGCTTCGTCCATTTCTCCGGAAAGCGAATTGATCACATTTGGTATTCGTAGCAGGGCGGTCAGCATTTCGCCGTTTGGAATATTTAGTTCTGTGGTCAGTCGGGTAAGTTCACGGTGATAACCCCGGAAAAGAGCCTCGTTGAGTGACACCGTGGCGGCACCATCGGCATTCTGCACCTCGAGCAAGACTTCGATTTTTCCCCGTTCGGCATGATCTGCTACCATTTTCCGCAGCTCGATCTCTTTTTCTTTATAGTCTGAAGGGAGTCGTAGTTTTACATCGGTCACTTTTGCATTGAGCGCACGCACCTCGGCGATGAGCGTTTTATCGCCAAAACTACCGTTTGCACGCCCGTAGCCAGTCATGGAAAGAAGCATATCAGGTTGATAATGAATATATGATGGAAGAATTGAAGCATAAAGGCGGCGCCAAAATAGTGGTAACCGACCAAACTGAATTAACGGAAAGAGTGCAAATGTAGGTAAAACAGGCTTGAGCAACATGCTCGATAAAATTTTTACCAAAAATGTTTGTAAATAACTGAAAATTAGCGATGTTGCAGCTTGAAATGCGAAAGTAGATAGTCTGAACAAAACGGAAGCCTATGGTTGATGCAATTTATATTAACACGGCAATGAATTTTTTAGCCGAAAGTTTGCTCGTGCAAGATTTTGTGCGAACTTTGCACCTCGATTTTTCAGAAATCCCTATTTTCGTTTATAAATCATTATAAATCAACGAGATAAAACATGAGAAAGGCAGACCTTGTGAATGCAATTTCCGAAAAGACGGGTGTTGCCAAAGTAGATGTCCTAGTGACACTTGAAGAACTTTTCAAGGAAATCAAGTCTACCATGACAAGAGGTGAAAATGTGTATATACGCAGTTTTGGCTCCTTTGTCATCAAGCGCCGCGCCAAAAAAATTGGTCGCAACATCAAAAAAGGAAAGTCTATCGAAATTCCTGAGCATTACATTCCGTCGTTCAAGCCTGCCAAGATCTTCACGGATGATGTTAAGAGCCAGGTCCACTCGTTGCCGGAAGATTAGAAATAATTGCTTTTTACCTAGAAGGGCCATTCGGTTTCCGTGACGAAATAGTTGCAGAAGCCGATTGGCCGTTAGTAAACCCAAAAGATGAGCAAAGCTCAGATATTAGCCATTTTTGCCTCAGTTGTGCTGTTTGTAGCCCTTTATTTTGGGTTTGATACAAAGCCTGATAAGCAAAAGAGTATTGAACATTCGCGTTCGCTGCAAGGTGAAAGTACCAGTTTTGAAACCTTATTGCAAGAAGCGACCACGCATTTAAGCCCGGCTCAGTTGACGCAGGTTAGTGACATTGAGAAACAGATTGAAGCCGCAACAGAAGATCAAAAGCGCGTTGAATTGCTTAAAATGCTTTCGGGTATTTGGTATGATTTTAATCAATTGCCCATTGCAGGAGGATTTGCCGAAAAAGTGGCCGAATTAGAAAATGTAGATTCAACTTGGTCAGTGGCTGGGGGCACATTTTTTAACGCGCTTGTTGCCTCTAAAGATCCTACCGTGCGTCAATATTGTGCGGATCATGCCGTCAAAGCATTTGAAAGTGCGGCATCGTTGGCTCCGGATGTGGTGGAGCATCGCGTTAACTTAGCGCTGGTTTGGGCTGAAAGCCCGCCTCCAGATAATCCGATGCAAGCCGTGCTAATGCTTCGTGAATTGGTGGCGAAGTACCCGCAAAGTGCATCCGTTTATAATGCACTCGGACGTTTGGCCATAAAGACGGGCCAATGGCAGCGTGCCACCGAGCGATTGGAACAATCCTGGTCGCTGGATAAAAAAAACCCCAATACCCCTTGCCTTCTGGCGAAAGCATACGAAGGGACGGGAAATATAGCTAAAGCAACCGAGTACGAAGCCCTGTGTAAAGGGCAGTGACTCACAACTCATAACCTGCCTGCCGAAAATCAGGCTCCTAAATTTTCAGAGCAGTATGCCTTGCGGAAAAAAACGTAAACGACACAAAATTGCTACCCATAAGCGTAAAAAGCGCTTGCGCAAGAATCGTCACAAGAAGAAACGTTAAGTAACTGAACCACAGGCACTTGGTCAAATCATTGGCAAGTACCGAAAGGGTCAGCGACAACGACGCGGACGTCGAAAAATAGCGAAACTTTCCGATGGCAGTTGCCGTCGGAAAGTTTTTCGCTGTATGCCGCATTTTGGACAATCTGTCCTCCCTATTGATTGGCAGTCTTTTTCAACCAGTTCTTTGGCAAGCAACTCACCCAAATTAGTAGTCCCTCTCAAGAGGCGCTTTTGCTGCATTTTTGTCCACCCAAACATAAATGAACCAGCCCTTCTTGCTAAACCAAATGGTTGTCAGACTAAACGCGACTGTGCCCTAACTCGGTCACGCCCTGCCTCGTCAATCAGCCGCATTTTCCGACGGCCATTTCCTGCCGCCTGCGCCCCTGGTGCTTGGTGATAGGTTTTTTGACGCCTGTGCAAAACCATAATTCATCCTCGTGGATAAAGAACTAATCATCAACGCGACCGAACAGGGCGTTGAACTCGCACTTATTGAGAACGGCAAACTTGCCGAACTCCATCACCAAAAAACGAATAACAACTTCACCGTAGGCGATATTTTTGTTGGCAAGATCAGAAAGATGATGCCGGGCCTGAATGCTGCTTTTGTGGATATTGGCCATCGTAAAGATGCTTTTTTGCATTATACAGATCTGGGCCCAAAACTCCGCTCGCTAATTAAGTGGTCAAATGGAGTTGTAAACGGTAGTATTAACACCTCCAAACTTGATAATTTTAAGTACGAAGAGGACATCATAAAAACCGGTAAAGTAGATCAGGTGCTCAACAAGCGCTTCCCTGTCCTTGTTCAGATCTTAAAAGAACCCATCTCGACCAAAGGCCCCAGACTTTCCTGCGAACTGACTTTACCAGGTCGATACATGGTTATAGCGCCGTTCTCAGAGTCTATCTCGGTCTCAAAAAAAATTGGCAATCCTGAAGAGCGTAAGCGCCTCCACGCATTGGCTGAAAGTATTCGTCCTAAAAACTTCAGTCTCATCATTCGTACCGCAGCAGAAGGCTGCAAAGTGCAGGAGTTACATGAGGAGTTGATGCAGCTGCTTGGTAAATGGGATGAGATCTTCAAACAACTAAAAATTGAAGCACCACCAGCCAAACTTCTGAGCGAACTGGATAAAACGGGCAGTGTACTCCGCGACCTGCTAACCGATAGCTTTAGCAAGGTGGTGGTGAATGATAAAGATCTGTACGCCGAAATACGCGCTTATTTGCAAAATATCAGCCCTGATCAGGTAAATATCGTTCAGTTACACAATAATTCAAAACCTATCTTTGATGTGTACAGCGTTACGCGTCAGGTAAAGGCGGCCTTTGGCAAAACGGCTACGATGAGTTCGGGCGCCTATCTCATCATTGAGAAGACAGAGGCCATGCACGTTATTGATGTGAACAGTGGCCATAAGATCGTCAGCAACGATGTAGACCAGACCATTTTTGGCGTCAACCTCGAAGCAGCGGAAGAGATTTCACGGCAAATTCGTTTGCGTGACATCGGCGGGTTGATCGTGATCGATTTTATTGACATGAAAAATCTCGAACACCGGAAGCAATTGAGTAAGGCAATGGAGGATTTCATGCGTAAAGACCGCTCGCAGCATACGATCCTGCCGCTTTCCAAGTTTGGACTGATGCAGATCACCCGCGAGCGCGCTCGGCCTGAGGTAATGGTGAATACGGCTGAAATGTGTCCAACCTGTAATGGCACTGGACAGGTAAACGCCACGATCCTAATGACCGATGATATGGAACGGGATTTGGAGTTTATTATGCAATCCAGGCCTAAATCACCCCTTCAAATGCGGGTGCATCCGTTCCTGGAGGCTTTTCTCAAAAAAGGCCTCCCTAGCAAGCAGATGCGTTGGTTTATGCGCTACAACAAGTGGGTCCGCGTAACACCAAACTCAGATTACCACCTCACGGAATACCGTTTCTTTGATGGAAACGATGACGAGATCCGGTTGAATTGAGTCTGATCAAATCCTGCCTCTAGTATGCTGGCAAAAAAGACAACTGGCCCGCCCTGAGAAATTAGAGCGGGCCATTTTATTTGGGTATTTTCAAGCAACAATAAACGATTTTGAGGATGCGGTGTACCTTCGTCCTCTGTGATTCCAACGCTTAATTCCCGCATCTTTCCAGCCAAACTACTCTTGTTTGGCGAACACGTCTTACTACTTGGGGCAACCGCCCTGGCAGTACCTGTACCAGCATTTGGTGGTCAATGGGCCTGGGGAGCTCATTTTGACCGACACCATGATCGTTTGCTCCAATTTTCCGGAAGTGAGGCATTGCAATCCCTGGAAATAATTGATACCGAACAATTTAGAAGAGACCTCGAAGCGGGGCTGTTTTTTCAGTCCAATATTCCAACTGGTTATGGTTTGGGGAGTTCAGGAGCGCTTTGTGCAGCGATTTATCACCTTTATTGTGGGGATAAAACAACAGATTTGTCGGAATTAAAGCAAGTTTTTGCTCGGATGGAAAGCTTTTTTCATGGCAACAGTTCGGGTATTGATCCGCTTACGAGTTATGTCGGCGAATCTATTTTGATTCAAAACAAAACCGAAGTTCAGCAGACCTTGCCACAAAAATGGGCAACTGGGATGCCCACCGTTTTCTTGATAGACTCCCAACTCCCCAGGCGTACAGGTCCGCTGGTGGAATGGTTTTTGGCACAAAGCGCTGAGGCTGAATTTTTGCAATATCTTTCAAAGGAATATTTGCCTGCGCATGAGGCTACACTGCAAGCCTGGCTTTCTGCGGATGCTGATTTATTTTGGCCTAATTTGCGCAGGGTTTCTGCTTTTCAATTTGAAAAATTCGCACCCATGATCCCGAAAACAGTGTATGATTGTTGGAAAAAAAGCCTTGATAGGCAAGATTTTGTCCTGAAAGTATGTGGCGCCGGCGGTGGCGGTTTTGTATTAGGATTTGCCCGAAACAAGGAAATCGCTCAAAACGCAGCCAATCAAAACCCAATTTTATTTCCACTCGATTAAAGCTTTGTACCGTCCACCGTCCTAAACAATGTCCAAAAAAGCCTCGCTCTGGTTTCTCGGCTTTCTGCTTTTTCTGGCTGTTTTTCGCGATATTATAGCGAATGGCAGGCCTTTGTATTGCCGAATTGGAGGAACGGCTTATTGGCCGGGATTGCGTACTATCCTGGTGGATCCAAAGCTGAGATTTGGCAACATCGCGCTTGATGGGTTCGCCGAAAAATCAGAGTACGAAGCCTGGAAAGACTATGCGAATTATGATGTACCCCCCATATTTGCGCCCATCCCATTTTCTGCAGGGGAACTTTCGACCCGTCAGCTTTCGGGTCTTCTGCCACCTGGAGCCATTCAGCCAGGACTCGCGCCACGCTTCAAACACTGGTTAGGAACGGATGCTGATGGGCGGGATATAGCAGCTACGCTCGTTTCTGGTGCGCGTGTGGCACTCTTGTCAGGGTCTGTGGCTATGGGCATGGCCTTACTCATCGGGCTTACGCTTGGCACAATCGCAGGCTACTTTGGCGATGAACGACTACGGGTACGCAGAGGCCGAATTTGGCTTACCTTATTGGGCATTCCAGTCGCATTTTTTTATGCATTCATCCTGCGACAGTATGAAATATCTGTGGCTGAAACCTCCATGGTTTGGTGGAATAGTTTTGGTGTTTTTTGGGTAATAATATTGATATTCAATATTTTGGGACGAGCCTTGGGCCAATGGTCTTTTTTTTCAAAGCCAATTGTATTGCCAGTCGATCTGGTGATTATGAGAATGGCCGAAGTTTTTAATGCTTTGCCTAAGATCATTGTAATCATCTCCCTTTCAGTACTCCTACAACGGCAAAATGATTCTATCTGGCTGCTCATTGCACTAATCGGAGGGATGAGTTGGACGGGCGTGGCACGTTTTGTCAGGGCTGAACTATTAAAGGTTCGTGAATTGGATTTTGTGACTGCAGCTCGTGGGTTAGGGCTTCCTAACTGGCGGATTTTGATCCGGCATGCACTGCCGAACGCCATTCGCCCGGTGCTGGTAGCCCTGGCTTTTGGAGTAGCGGGAGCGGTGCTTTTGGAAGCATCACTCTCCTTCTTGGGTTTTGGCGGAGATGGGTTAAAGGGGATTTCCTGGGGGAGCTTGATGGCCAGAGACAATGCTCAGACCAATCCTGTAAAGTCCTGGTGGGTGATGTTGCCTCCCGGTTTGATCATTAGTTTTACGGTATTGGCTTTCAATGCTTTGGGAGAGGAGTTTAGTAAAAAGTAACAAGTGAAAAGTTGCAAGTGATTACTTTGAAGCTTGGTTTTGACAAATCTCGCCATTGGGATTTTCAAAAAATAGAAGTTCCAGGTTTTTACCATCAAACACAGCGTAGGAGCAGTGATGAAGCCATTCTCCCAGGTTAAGATAACGACTGCGCCCGTTATTCAATAGCCAATCGATGGGCAAATGACGGTGGCCAAAAATGAAATAGTCCGGTTCAATGCCTAATTCAACTTTTCGATTACAGTATTGAAGTAGCCATTCCTTTTTTTCGCCAAGCCAGGCTCGTTCTTCGGGTGGGGTGGAGGCACGGCTCGTTTTGGAAAAAAAAAAGGCCAATCGGGTGCCAATGTCCGGATGGAGCCATCCAAAAAGCCATTGGCTGAAAGGGTGCACAAATACTTTTTTCATTCGTTTGTATCCGATATCACCTGGGCCAAGTCCATCGCCATGTCCAATGATAAATTGCTTGCCATGTATTTCGCGCTCAATTGGCTTCCGATACACTGGGATCCCAAACTCCTGCTCGAAGTAGCCAAACATCCATAAATCATGGTTCCCAATGAAAGCGTACACTGGAATACCGGCATCCCGGATCTCCGCCAGTTTTCCAAAAAAACGACTAAAACCTTTGGGGATCACCGTTTTGTATTCAAACCAAAATTCAAACAGGTCTCCCACCAGGTAAATGGCCTCAGCTTCTGGCGCTACCATATCGAGCCACCGACAGATCTGACGCTCCCGCTCGGCACTCGTGAGCCGGGCATTTGCGCCCAGGTGGAAGTCTGAAACGAAAAAAGTTTTTTTGTTAGATGATTTCACGGCGCAAAAGTAGAAAACGTCAAGTTTCATTTGTACATTCATTCTGACTTGCCATCAAAACTTGGTGATATTAATGCCCTTTGTACCTTGTTGCCTTAAACACATTATATGAAACTCTCTACTACGCTCCTGATTGCGCTGGCTGCTCTGGCAGTATCTGTTGGCGTTCACCTTGTCACTGGCATAGACCCAAGGGTCCTGATGGTCTTTCGCTGGATCACAGTGGCTGCTTTTTGCGCTTATGGTTGGACCCGTAACGCATTGACTACCTGGATCCTGATCAGTATGTTGATCGGTTTTGAAGTAGGTTTAGACATGGGCAAAGCCGCCAAAGACTTCGACGTCCTGAGCAGCATTTTTATCCAGTTGATAAAAACGGTGGTAGGACCGCTGCTTTTTTCTACCCTGGTCATAGGAATCGCCGGACAAAGCAGTGGGAAACAAATGGGGCGTATTGCAGTCAAGGCCTTCGCTTATTTTTTAACGGCAACCACCATTGCTTTGGTCATTGGCTTGCTTGCTATCAATTTTACGCAGGCTGGCGCAGGGATACAGCAACAGGAAAGTGATAAATCGATTGTGCCGGCTTCTGAATTTTCGGCTAAAATTGACAAAAAGAAAAATGAAGCTCAGTTTATGTACGGCGAAAAAATGGTGACTTTAAAGCCACCTGATTTCAAACTTGACTGGAAATACACGGTCCTACATTCCTTCCCCGAAAATATTGCCAAAATGGTCTATGAAGGAGCTGTTTTGCAAATTGTGATTTTCAGTTTGTTTTTTGCGCTTGGCCTTCGACAAGTGAGCGAACATCATCGCCATACCATGATCCATTGGTGCGAAGCACTTTCCGAAGTGATGTTTAAATTCGTAAATATTATCATGTATTTTGCACCATTTGCGGTAGGAGGCGCACTGGCTTCTACCATCGGTGACAAGGGATTAGGGGTGATGATAAACCTTGCCAAACTGCTTGGCACCCTTTATCTCGCATTATTTGTATTTGTTGTGGTTGTGTTTATTCCAGTCTTATTTTTCTTCAAAATACCCATTAGAAACTTTCTTCGGGCTATTTATGAACCAGCATCTCTGGCATTTGCGACGGCCAGTTCGGAAGCAGCCTTACCGCAGGCCATGACCGCGATGGAGAAATTTGGCGTTCCACGCAAGATCGTCTCCTTTGTATTGCCAACCGGGTATAGTTTCAATCTTGACGGCTCCACACTCTACCTCGCTCTCGCTTCCATGTTCTGTATCCAGGCAGCCGGTCTTACGGATATATTTACCTGGGATAAACAATTGATCTTAATGGCCACGCTTCTGCTAACCTCGAAAGGTGTGGCGGCAGTGCCAAGGGCTTCGCTCGTTATCCTGACCGCTACGGTGGCGCAATTCAATATTCCGGAATGGCCCATTGCGATCATCCTGGGCGTAGATGCACTGATGGACATGGGGCGAACTTGTATCAATCTGGTTGGAAACTGCCTGGCTTCGGCGGTGGTGGCGCGTTGGGAAGGAGAGTTTAATGATGAAATGGCGAATCAGGTATGATGTACGAACTAAATTCAAAAGCCGATGGTAAATAGTAAATCAATCACCCAAATTGCTGTTTTCGCTTCCGGAGGGGGCAGTAACGCCCTTAAAATCATTGAATACTTTAAGCATTCGGAGGTCGCACGTGTCGCATTGGTCGTGTCAAATAAGCAAAATGCAGGCGTTTTGTCTATTGCCGCGGAACATGGTATACCTACGCAGATCATTGATCGTCAAGGTTTTTATGAAACAGAGGAGCTCTTAGATATTTTGAAAAGATTTGAGATCAATTTTGTGGTATTGGCTGGATTTCTTTGGCTGGCACCTGGGTATTTAGTTCGGGCATTTTCCCGAAAAATACTCAACATCCACCCGGCGTTACTTCCTAAATTTGGCGGGAAAGGTATGTACGGTCACCACGTTCATGAAGCGGTAAAAGCAACAGGCGAGACGGAGACGGGAATTACCGTTCATTTTGTAAATGAACATTACGACGAGGGTGATTTTGTTTTTCAAGCCAGTTGTCCGGTTGCGCTGGAAGATTCTCCGGAGGATATTGCACGGAATGTGCTGGTTTTGGAACACCGTTTTTTTCCTCAAACAATTGAAAAGGTGATTTTAGCGGGATGAATAAAATGACCTTTCTTATTGTTGGGAGGTCATTTTATCGATGAACAGTTTCTTTCCGAAGAAATTTCAGCGCGTAGTCTCCTTTTATTTTACAGCGGGTGATATATTTGAGTCAAAGGGGCTAGAATCCTGCCTCATTAATAATTAGAGCCCATTATTTTGAATTTAGTGGGTAAAAAGAAACCAAATCACCAACATACCTTTGCACAATGACTTTCAGAAGCATTATCGCATTGGCCAGGCCAGAGCATTGGGTCAAGAATATGTTCTTGTTCCTACCTGCTTTTTTTGCTGGCCGGTTAGCCGAGAGCGAGGTTCTCCTGAATGCCCTTTTGGGCTTTGTTGCTTTTTCATTCACGGCTTCGGCGGTATATGTGCTGAATGACCTGGTGGATGCCCCACAGGATCGCAATCACCCCGATAAATGTCGACGCCCAATTGCAAGTGGCGAGATCAATCGACTACAAGGGCGACTGATTGGGGTAATTCTATTGATATTCGGGCTATCACTGGCCTATTTTTTGAGACCAGAGATGTTGGTTTTCAGCATATTGTATTTTGTGGTAAATGTTGTCTACTCCCTTTGGCTAAAGCATGTTGCGATCATTGATGTGTCCCTTATCGGGCTGGGCTTTTTGTTGCGGGTGCTGGCGGGTGGTGCGGTCACGGGGGTGCCTGTCTCACATTGGCTCATCATACTTACCTTTTTGTTGGCGCTTATTCTGGGCTTTGCAAAACGACGAGGCGAATATTTAGTGGCCATGGGCGAGAACAATTTTCGCAAAGCTCTGGAAGGCTACAATCTTCCATTTCTGGATATGAGTATCGTGGTTTGTTCCACAGTGGCAGTGGTTGCTTATTTGATGTATTGCTTTTCGCCGGAGGTTACGGGGCGTATCGGGAGCGACAAAATTTATTACACGGCCTTTTTTGTAGTGATTGGTGTATTGCGATATCTGCAACTGACCCTGGTGTTTGGCAAAACGGAATCACCAACGCGGGCACTGCTACGCGATGGTTTTTTGCAGATCGTATTGCTGGCCTGGATCGGTTCTTTTGCCTGGCTGATTTATGCGAAGAAATTGCTGTTGGGAGCAATGTTATAGCCTTGGTCAAAAGATTGTTTTATGTCCTTTGGCCTCTAAGTCAAAGGGCGGTCTAATTTTTGCTTTCTCTGCGTTGTTCGTCGGTTAAAATGTCCCGCATTGCGCCCTTCTCACGCCTTGATAAAGAAAAAATTTGCCTCCCCAATTCATACCTTAATGGCCGGGCGCGGCACTAATTTACTGCGCTATGAAATAATTAGTGTTGCTACACGATCCTGTAGGGTCAGGTTTTTCATCTCAAAAGGACGCGGTTTGCAAAATTTATTCTGGCGAAGCGGAATTGTGCTCAGGGTCTTTAATCAATAATGCCTGTCAGGAGCATTAAAAACACGGGTGCCGTTTATTACTACATGTGCAATGAAAAGCTCAACTCTGCTCTTCACATTTTTGATAGTCTTGGCACTGCCAAGCCTCTCGGCACAAAAAATCTGGCACAACACCTCGATCGTTGGAGGCTTTGCGCTATCTGCACAAGACAAGCGGCTCTTCAATTGGCCAGATGCCGAAAATGTGTAAGCACACGAAAAAAACGGAATTGATTATGACCTAAGTTTAGTTTTACAAAAGGCCGTTGTGAATTATGGCCTTTTTCAGTTGGAAGCTGGCATTGGGTATGCGGAGAGCAACACCTTTTTTTCGAGGCCCTTTGATCATGCTAATATAAATGGAGGGAATTCTTTAGAGATAAGACATTTCAGGAAATATACCATCAACAAATTAATATTTACCTATTACCAGCCGCTTGTACCTCGGCAAAAGCAGGAAGTATTTCCTTCAGCTTGGTGTATTACCGGCTATCTGTTTCAGAAAATGCGCAAAAGACAACAAGAAGTTCGTGAAATGGCAGTTTTCACCCAACAGCCTTGAATTGAACCCAGCGCTAGGATTCAAATTGAACTCCAAAATGAACTTGGCGCTTCATTATCGCTTGCTCCAGTATCGGGAAGTGGATGAGGTGGTTTTTAGCAACAGTCTGTATAACGAGCCTGTACCGGCACTTTTGGGACAAAAAGCAGACAAATACAACCCTTTCAAGATGTGGATTACGGTGGAATATGATTTAGGGGCGAAGTGAGACTTGTTTTCGCGAAATTAATTTCGTTCTACGGCCTTTCAAAAAATTTATGAAAAAACAGCACCTGATAATCCACCGCATTGCCCCAGTAATCGCTATTGTGCTCCCCTGGTCGCTCGGTGTATTCGTGCGGAATTTTAGCTTCCAGCAACTTTTCGTGCATCTCACGGTTTGCATCCAGAAAAAAGTCGCCTAAGCCACAATCTATCATGAGTGGTAAATCGAGCCCTTTAAGTCTGGATACAAGGTTAACAGCTGAAGCATCCTCCCAATTTTGCCAATTGGTCAAAGGATTGCCTAATACTCCTTTCAGATCCCAGTCATTTTTTTTAAAGGGTCTGAGATCCAATCCTCCGGCCATGCTCCCAGCGGCTCCGAAAATGTCTGCATGTTTGATAGCGAGGGTAATTGCCCCATGCCCGCCCATGCTCAAGCCAGCGATGGCACGCCCGGAACGATCCCGGCGGGTGTTGTAATAATAGTCAATAAAGCCTACGACCTCTTTTGAAATATAGGTGTCGTACCGTATGGTCGAATCTACCGGGCTGTCGAGATACCAGCTGTCATAACCTCCGTCGGGACAAACAATGAGCATTTGGTAAGTATCAGCATGTTGGCGGAGTAGTGGGGCATCGCCGAGCCAGCCAGCGAAGTTGCCACTCCAGCCGTGTAAAAGATAGAGAACCGGATAGGGTTTTCCGGTAGCGCTGTAGTTTTCCGGAGTAACGATCAGAGATTTAATATTTTTCCGCATGGTGGCGCTAAAGATTTCAAGCGTGTCAACATGGGCAGCCAGGGCAGATTGAGAGAAGATCAAACCATTGAAAATGAGGAGGTTGAGAAAAATAAGTCGTTTCAACATTCAGAGAATTTTGGGCAAAATTAGAACATTCATGCTTCTGGACCTCTACCCCAATTTAGTTATTGGCACTTCTTTTGTTTTCAATCAGTAAATATATTTTTGAATCGAAATGAGAAACTTTTCTTTATTCCTATTGGTGGCTATCTGTATACAGATATCACCTGCAGTCTCCCAAAATCAGGCCTATAAAAACTCCATTCATGCCAAACTGAATTTCATTGATTATGGTCTTTTATATGATAATAAACCAAATCTGGGTCAAGGCTTTGAATTCGCTTACTTCCGGAATATTGCCCCAATGTTGAACATTGGAGTTCCGTTTAAATTGGGCCTGGCAAAGCTCCCCGGTAGTACAGAAGGAAATACGTTGGTGGTGGGTGCAGACGTCCAATTCCGCCTTGAAAACATGAAAAGTGCCGCCAAAGTCATTCCTTTCGCTTTAGGTGGGGCTGGGGTGGTCCTTGAAAAAGGAAATAACCATGCACAATTTCCTTTTGGTGCAGGGTTGCATTTTCGCGTTTCTCCGTTTGCCTTCATTAATTTACAAGGCGAATTCAGAAAGGCGCTTGTAGACGATCGCGACAATCTCCAAATTGGAATAGGCTATGTTTATTTGATTCACAAATCTGAAAACAAGCCGATGCCAATCGATTTGTCGATCAATGACCAGGATAAGGATGGTACACCGGATTCTCTGGATGTTTGTGCAACATTGGCTGGTTCGCCTACTGCGCATGGATGCCCGGATGCAGATAATGATGGAATTGGTGACACAGAAGACCCTTGTCCAAATGACGCCGGTCCTGCTGAAACCAAAGGTTGCCCGGATTACGATATTGACGGATTTGCAGACAAAGATGATGATTGCCCGACAGAGGCCGGTACCCTGAAAGGCTGTCCTGATTCTGATGCTGACGGTGTGTCAAACAAAAATGATAAATGTCCGGATGAAAAAGGAACAGAAGCCAATATGGGGTGCCCGGAGAAAAAGGATACCGACGGAGATGGCGTGCCTGATGAAGAAGATTTTTGTCCGGACAAGCCTGGGACCAATCTCGGTTGCCCGGACAC
>CANJPT010000099.1 GCA_947476195.1 Lewinellaceae bacterium
CCTCCACAAAATACATATCGATCTCCCCCTTATTCTTGGCCGAGATCTTGCCCCGATAATGACAGGGAAAATAGTCTTTGATCGAAGTATAAGCATCTCCGGAAATGTTGATCCGTCCACCTTCACCGGCTTGTTCAATCCTGGCAGCAATGTTTACGGTATCTCCCCAAATATCAAAAGCGAATTTTTTGGAGCCTACGACGCCTGCGACTACCGGTCCGCGGTGAATACCGATCCGCGCATCAAAACGCGGCAGACCAGCCTTTTGCCGACCGGCATTCCAGTCCAAAAGCCAGCGCTGCATATCTTTGGCAGCAGCTACCATGTCGCGTAGTTGTGCCCCTCCCCCATCCGGAAGCCCTCCGGCGCACATATAAGCGTCTCCGATGGTTTTGATCTTTTCAAGATTATATTTGGCCATGATCTCATCAAATTTCTGAAAACAGGTATCCAATTCGGTCACCAATTGTTGCGGGGTAAGTTGTTCAGCGATCTGACTAAATCCTACAAAATCAGCAAATAATACGCTCACATCTTCAAAATACCTGGCTTTGGTCTTTCCCTGCTTTTTGAGTTCTTCGGCAACCAGCGTCGGAAGAATATTCAGCAATAGCGTGTCTGACCGGTGTTGTTCTTCCTTGATGGTTTTATTCTTGGCCTCTAAAACCTTGGTGTTTTGATGGGCGCGAACGAAACTAAAGGTAGCTCCACCTGCCAGCAATAATAACACGCCCATGATGGCGTAATTTAACTTCCGATTACTTTCCGCCTCCCGCAGGGCAAGATTTGCATTGGATACGGCCAGCGAATCCATTCCACGGCTGAAATAGACCGAGTCAAGGAGCACCCGCTGCTGCATCACCAACAAGGCGGATTTCATCTGCGCTTGGGTCATTTGCTCCAGTTCTGCACCCTGAGTGGCAAGTTGCGCCTGAAGAGATTGGCTTTCGGCCAGGAGTTTAGCCTGGCTTTCGCGAAATTTGGCTTGATTCTCTTCAATTAACTTTTGTGCCGCTGAAAGCTCCTTCTGGATCTCCTTGCGCGATTCAGCTTGGTTTTCTGAAATGACTCCTCCACTTTTTACTCGGGCAATCTGTTCATCCAGCGACTTTATTTCACGGTTGTGGCCAGCGTTTTGTGCGAGGGTACGCAAGTTTTCGAGGTTGTCTAAGGCCAGCGTTTTGTTGTTGCTTCGGGTCTCTTTAAGAATTTTGAGGCTTTGCTCAAATGAGGTCGACGCTTTCCGTTTACCACTTAGCATCATGGCTTTGCCTTCCCGATTTAAGGCGTTTGAACGGAGTTCAGGTAATTTTAGTTTAGCCGCCAGGTCGCCTGCATCGTCCGCATTTTTTATTGCCTTAGCATATTCACCTACATTAAGATTGGCGTCGGCCAAGGCAATGAGTATTTCGACGCGTTTATTGCCTTCAGCTCCCCGTAATTGTCCTTCCAATTGACGGACCTTTTCTGCCTGGGCCGAAAGGCTGGATGCTGGGGCCCAGGAGAGCAGGCACAGTAAGAATGTATTTAAAAGTCCAAATTTCACAGGTGGTAGCAATTAGAATAGTTCATAAGATAGGAAAATAGCATTCAATGCCCCAGCATCTCTGCTTCAAATGCTCGCTTCTCCTCACCCAAGGGGGCATAACGCACTTTTAAGTCTGCTCCGCCGCCTGAATTGTAATAAACGATCAGAATGGAATGATATCCTTTTTGAAGGTTAGCAATACCCGATTTTTCTGTCATGCCATGGTCACCATCATTGTTTACCACCATTTCACCATCTATGGATAGCAGTGAACCATCGTCAGATTCAGTCCAGAAACGGTAACCACCCGACTTCGGGATATCAAGATACCCTTTCCAAAGCATCCCACATTTATTTTTAATACAATATGGATCTGGCTGAATGATTTTTACATCGTCCGCTTTTTCTAAATATCCACGGATTACCAGATCAGAAGTGTACGCTTCCCCTTCTATGGTTCGAAGTTCTGCGCGAAGCCCTGCAGCAGGAGCTTTGAGCAGATTTTGGGCCGGTAGCTGCTGAAATAGCTTCACTTGGCCAGAGTCGGAATTACTGGAGATAAGGCCGGTTTTGAAGGCCCTGGCACGAACGGTACAACTTGTCCCTGGGGTAAAAGGAGCGGTATAGCTCATCGATGTTTCTGAAGGTTCTTTGCCATCGGTGGTATAGCGGATGGTAGTGCCCGGGGTTTTTGTACTGAGGTTTACGATCGGTTTAACTGTAATGGAATCGTATTTCACTGACACGACAGGTTTTGCGATAAAATCCCCAAAACCACTGATTTTCACTGCATAAGCAAGTGCCGATTTAATCCTGTTCGGGTTGTATTCTGGCAGGGTGATGACCACATTGCCGCCCAGATTTTCGGCTTTTAGTTTTTCTTTGGTAGCTAAAAAGGTTACTTCCACCCCTGATGCCGGCAGTTGAATGCCCCTTAGGATCAATTTCCGATCATTTGGATAACGGGGAAAAATTGCAAAAACAGATTTCGTGTTGGGGTTCCAGGTGTAAAAAAGTTCCTTGACGGCAAAGCCGGGATCAGGATCTATGGTTTGCTTTAACAGTGGATCGATTGCCACTTTAGGTCCCTCTGGATTGGGTTTCCAATCCCGTTTGCCTTCACTCCACTGTGACGGAACGCGCCAACGCCGGGTATTGTAAATGGCTTCTCCATTGGTATTCAACCATTTGCCAATATCAATCAGTCGCTCTTCCATGATTGGCGGAATTTTTCCGTGGGCGTCTGGGCCAATGTCGAGCAAGAAATTTCCTCCGCGTGAGACTTTGTCCACAAGATGCAGTACCAGTGACTGCGCGGAATTATAGTCCCAGGCATCCTCATGACGATTGTAGCCATAGGAGGCACCCATGCCCCGGCTTTCCTCCCAGGCATGGTCTTCGAAATCCAGGTCAGGTTGATATTCCGGCGTATAGATACCGCCGTGTTTGAATCGAGTACCACTTCCCCAGCGATCATTTGCCACCACCTGGTCATGGACTGCACTCTCTGAATACAACCAACTTAAAAACTTAGCCGATTGCCAATCTTCAGAACTGGCATCCCAGTCGCCATCGGCCCAAACGACCCATGGATTGTAGCGTTTCACGACTTCATAGAGTTGGGGCATGGCGTGCTCTGAGGCGTATTGGGCATGGCTATCGTTCAGCCAACTTGGATTGAACCATTCATAGAGTGAGAAGTACAGACCAGGTTTAACCTTGGTTTTGTTGAGGGCCGTAAATAGTTCGCCGAGCAAATCGCGCCCCGGGCCACGTATTTCAGAATTCCAGGGAATACCCCAGCTGCGATTTGCCTCTTCGCTTGGCCAAAGGCAAAAACCGTCGTGGTGTTTGGAAGTCAGTACCACATATTTTGCACCCGCACGTTCGAAAAGTCTTGCCCAATCGTCCGGATTGTAGAGTTCAGCATGGAAATCATCCGCAAGATCATAGTAAGTTCGGTCGCCAAAATTGACTTCATGATATGCCTTGATTTTTCCATTAAAAGAATTGTTTTCCAATCCGTGCTGATACCATTCAGCATAGTTGCCTTTGGGCGTGTAGGCAGGTACCGAATATACGCCCCAATGGATGAAAATGCCAAATTTGGCATCTACCCACCAGTCCGGTGTGGGCCGGGAGTCGATAGATTCCCAGTCCGGGGTATACACCTTCTGACCTGAGAGGTTGAGGGATAGAAATGTGAGGAGAAGGATTGAGCATTGGCGCATAAGTTTATTAAAGTTGGTTTTGTGAAACGAAGGTAGTGGGTGCAAAGTATTTAAATTTGGAAAACCAGAACACTACCATCTTAAGAAATGGCCTTAAGTGCTTGCTTCCGATGCCTTTCAAAGTGTGTGTTGAAAAAATCGATCATTTGCAACCAACTCATTCTCCCGGCACGAGGGTGTTTATAGGCAGCTTTTCCGGCAAGCTCTGCTGGCATTTTTTCAAAAAAATTGATCCATTCATTACGGATCTTTTGCCATTGAGCTTTTGTTTCCGTGAAAGTAGCCGTAACGGGCAGACGTTCATAGCCAGCTGCTTTGGGTGCTTTAAATCTTATTGGGCTTCGTAGCGAAAGGTAAAGCAAAAGGCTACGTACCCAGGATCCCAGACCAGGTTTCTCAAGTTTGGGATTAAAGCTCAGCTTTTTACGGATGTAGGCCAGGGAATTTTCTTCCACCAGAATCAAATGATGCAAGGTCTGGATCGCAGACCAACCTTGGTCAGCAGGCCTGCGGTTGAGCAGATCATCGCCTAAAGGTGCGAGCTCGTTGAGTAACCGCTCCACATTTTCGGTATAACGAGTGTAAGCTGTCAGAGATTTTTCTTTCATTTTCAAAGTTTATTGCCGCCGTGAAGATAGCTTGTCCTCAAACTTTAGCCGCCACAAAGTCTTTTGTTACCTTTGCAGTCTTTATGACTTTTGAATCTTGACCATGCAGCCTTATAATACAAAAAGATACATCAATATTTTCCTTTGCCTAGGAAGCAACATTGGTAACAGGGGCGCAAATCTCCGTGATGCCATCCTTTTAATTGAAAAAAACATTGGCAAAATTGCAAAAAAAAGCCACGTATATGAAACGCAGCCTTGGGGGGAGCCAAACCAGGATCCGTTTTACAACCAGGTACTGATGGTTAATACGACACTCGACCCCAGGGATCTTCTTGACCGGATTAGCCGTGCGGAGCGTGAATTGGGTCGTGAACGACAAGAGAAATGGGGGCCGCGTGTCATTGACATTGACATACTTTTTTACGGAAAGCGGATAATCCGCGACAAAGGCCTTGAAATACCGCACCCTGAACTCCACAAACGCGGTTTTGTTTTAGCCCCCCTGATGGAAATCGCTCCTGAATTTGAGCATCCTTTGCTCCATAAACAGATTGACGATTTATACATGGACTGCCTGGACGAATCACTTGTGGTCAGGCTGGACTATTAATCCGCAGAAATAAAGGTGGAAAACGTTCAACAGCCTACAGCTTCTTACAATTTTATCGCCATCGAAGGAAATATTGGTGCGGGTAAAACAACCCTTTGCCATCAGTTGGCCGAGCGGCACGGCTGTGCATTGGTATTAGAACAGTTTACTGAAAATCCCTTTTTGCCGCCGTTTTATGAGCAACCGGAGCGTTATGCCTTTCCTGTCGAATTGTTTTTCATGACCGAGCGACACAAGCAATTGCTCGAGCATTTTTCACAACCCGATCTTTTTCGGTCGTTCACAGTAGCCGATTATTTTTTTGTAAAAACCCTCCTTTTTGCCAAAAACAACCTTAATGAAGTCGAATTTCGGTTGTTTCAGCGGCTTTTTTCAGTATTAAATGCCACCTTCCCCAAACCAGATCTTTTACTTTATCTGCACCGCCCGGTAGATATCCTGCTACAACAAATCAAAAAGCGCGGCAGAGGCTTAGAGCAAAATATTTCGCCTGCCTATTTGAACGAGATTCAGGAAGCCTATTTTGAATATATAAAAAGCGAGACTGAAACACCTGTGGTCATTCTTGAGCTGGGAAACACCGACTTTCAGCACGACCCTTCTGCTTTTTCAGTCATTGCACAGATTATTTCGATGCAACATACTCCAGGGATTCAGTTTTTAAAACTTTAGCATTTTCTGTTTTAGTATTTTTCCATCTACTGTAAGGACCGCCACATACACGCCAGGTGCCAGACCCAGGCTTTTAGCATCCATGCTTTCGATGTGTTTTCCATAATCCAGCCATTCATTTTCCCGCAGTGCAGCCACCATTTGGCCGCGAAGATCAAATAGTTGCAAGGTGACCAAAGCCATGCTATGGAGTTTAAAAGCAATGGCGGTTGTTTCGACAAATGGATTGGGATACGCAGGATCCATAGAGAAAAAAGAATTCGGAGTATTTTCCAAGGTTTCAACCAGAATATCAGGATCAATCAGGGCTGTCCAAACAGACAGCTCGGTGCCCACTAACTTTGTCCAGATCGGCCGAACCACATTGTTGTGAGCCGTCACGTTGGTGTAATCGCCAAAAAAGACATTCTCATTGGGCGTGAATGGACTTTCGCTGACCTTGAAATTTTTAAAAGTCGAGCCGCCGTCTTTTGAAACGGCCATGTAGACATCCGTCTGGTTATCGCTGTAATTTCGTCGATCGTAGAACACAAACCACAAATAACCTGTGGCCTGATCCAAGGTCATCCAGGTAAAAAATTGTTGCCGTGTTGTATTGTCATCGTTCACCCGAGTAGCTGGTGTCCAGTTAAGTCCGCCATCCGTACTTTTTGAGAACCAGATGTCTGTGTTGCTGTCACCGTTTCGCTGATCGCTCCAATTGGCATAGAGCGTGCCCTTATTCGGGCCATCGCTGCGATCGCAGACAACAATCGGCAGCCCATTGGAACGATTGATACCAGGTACGAGATAGTCCCAACCAGTCGGTTGCGCTCCCATTAAAACATCCTCCTCAAGCCATGTTTCGCCTCCATCTGTGGAGCGATCGAACCAGAGTTCGTTACGATTAGACCAAAGCACATAAACCTCGCCATTGGGACCAATGCAAGGCACTGCACCTTCTGCTGTTAGGTCACTGTCCTCGCAATCTCCGGCTATTTTGTTGATTCTTTTGGCTGTGGTCCAAGTCAGCCCTCCATTTGTAC
The DNA here is from genome assembly GCA_947476195.1 of Lewinellaceae bacterium. Classification (GTDB taxonomy): domain Bacteria; phylum Bacteroidota; class Bacteroidia; order Chitinophagales; family Saprospiraceae; genus M3007. The sequence goes on from CANJPT010000099.1 coordinate 6,678, forward strand.
TTTTTGAAAAAAGTATATTGGAGCTGTCTGATGGGTTGCTTGTTCCGTAATGATCGAACTGTGTCCAGGTAACATATATCGTATTTGTGACCGGGTCTACCGCGATCCAATGTTTATCCTGCGCTTTATTTCCGTTAAGTCCAGTATAGGTACCATCTGACCAGGTAACCCCGGCATCTGTACTTTTTTGGATTACGATGCGGTCAATCCAACTTCCACCATTCGGAGGATTAGAGAGATGAAGGAAGTAAAATGCACCTGTGGTATCTACGCCCATGACCGGATCGCCCCAAATACCCCAAGGACAGGATACAGGTGTTTGCGTCCAACTGACCCCTGAATCATGTGAATAATACACATTGTTAAGGTTAGCACCAGCCACTAATTCGTTGGTGTTTTTGGGATTAATGCAAATAGTAGGCTCATTTGGATCATAATCAGCACTAATCAATACGTTTGTATGCTGTGCCAAAAGAAGATTGGCATACAGGCAAAACAGGGCAAGGGTAAAGGCTCTTTTGAACATGGTTGCAAAGATAAAACGCGGTTAAAAATACCTTTTGCCAGATTGTTTATTTAGCTATTACTGACAAAAATCGGTGCTGGCAGATCAGCCTCCGCCCCTAACATAAAAAACCAAAAGGCACCGCACATTAGCAGATGCGCGATATCAAAATAGCAGAACCATACTCCGAACGAACATTTAAGTATATGTACCACCGCGCCGGCAGCCAGAAACAACACACCTTGTAACATGCGGCGGCTGCCGGTTTGATTGGTTTTTAAATACAACCAGACCTCCAAAGGTACCATAATAAGCAAAAAACCAAAGGATGAATGTATCTCTACCCACGGAAACCAAAGGGTGGTAGTCACAAACCAAAGTGCTGCCGTCAACGCCAGCAAATTTAGCCAACTCAATCCACGACTCCACCCTGCTCTAATATGCGTTTGTGCCCGATAAATGGACGCTTGTACTAATGCCGAAACTGCGACCATACCCATCACCCATCCAGGTGCTTTAAATACAAAAGGCAGGCAGTATAAAAAACAATGGCCAACAAATGCTCCAATTGTGGTGGAAATCCCCATCAGAAGAAAAAAAATGCGTGAAAAACGTAAGGGCTGATTAAGTTCTGATGCCGGACCAAGCCTAACAAAGGAATAAAAACATACCAGCATACTCAAAAGCCCTGTCAACGCTATCATAGGTTCCCCAATGCGTAGACCACCGACGATAATGTCAGGTTGAAAATTGTTTGTAAGTAAAACCTCCATGTCGGCAAAGGTAATTAAGCGCATGTTCGTGATTTGTGATTCGTGCTACAACCGGCAAATATTAATTCACTTTCCGTAAATGTTTTCCCCTTTGGCGCATGGTTTCTTACCGTTTTAAATTGGCCACAATGATTTGTGGCGATTTATTTTTATTTCAACACAAAATATTTGAATTTTGCGAAGGTTTTTAAAGTCTGTACATACAAGTCAGGCGATACAAGTTAAAAATCAACTTTATCAAATTTGTCAAAAACAATCGTAACCGAGCCCTCGGGCAATGAAGAGAAGGTGGTTGAAAAGGCCCTGAGACCCAAGCTCTTAGAAGAGTTTAGTGGTCAACGCAAGATCGTAGACAACCTTCAGGTATTTATTCAAGCGGCCAAACAACGGGGCGATGCGCTTGACCACGTATTATTGCACGGGCCTCCCGGGTTAGGAAAAACCACGCTTTCCCACATCATTACCAATGAAATCGGAGCGAGCCTTAAACTAACGTCCGGCCCAGTACTTGAAAAGCCCGGCGATCTGGCTGGTCTGCTTACCAATCTTGACCCAGGTGACGTATTATTTATTGATGAAATACACCGCTTAAATACCGTCGTAGAGGAATATCTATATTCAGCTATGGAAGACTACCGGATTGACATCATGATTGACTCTGGACCCAATGCAAGGAGTATCCAGCTCACGCTCAATCCTTTTACACTTATTGGCGCGACCACCCGTATGGGACTCCTAACTTCTCCCTTACGGGCCAGATTTGGCATTACCTGTCATTTGGATTATTACGATGTACCGACACTTGAACGTATCCTTCACCGCTCCGCAACCATTCTTGAAATTCCAATATCTGACGAAGGAGCCCATGAAATTGCCCGACGCAGCCGCGGTACACCAAGGATCGCCAATGCATTGCTGCGTCGTATCCGGGATTTTGCGCAAATCAAAGGCGATGGCTCCGTAAATGTAGAGATTGCGCGTTACGGGCTTTCTGCCCTTGATGTAGATGAATCGGGCCTTGATGACATGGATATTCGGATTTTAACCACCATAATTCACAAATTTAAAGGTGGTCCGGTTGGACTCACTACCATTGCCACTGCCGTTGGAGAGGAGTCGGGCACTATTGAGGAAGTGCATGAACCTTTCCTGATCATGGAGGGTTTTATCCAGCGTACGCCTCGGGGACGGACGGCTACTGAGAAAGCATATGTGCATATTGGAGCTGTACCTCCCAGGAAGGAGGGAACCTTATTTTAATCTCAAATTGAATAAAACCATTCCGCCCAACCCGCTGTTTAACTCCCTATGAAATTAGTTGTCGCGATCACTGGCTCTTCCGGAGCGATTTATGCCAAAGTACTGCTCGACCGGCTTTTACTGCTGGAAACGCAGTGGGAAAAAATCGGCATTGTCCTCTCTGATAATGCGCTCATCAACTGGGAACTGGAACTTGGCAAGCCTGATTTCTCTGTTTACCAAAAGTTTGATTTTTACGAAAAGAACAACTTCCTGGCCCCTTTTGCTTCAGGATCTGCCCAATATAAAACCATGATCGTGTGCCCCTGCTCTATGGGTATGCTGGGGAGAGTTGCTACAGGAATAAGTAATGACCTCGTAACACGCGCTGCAGATGTCATTCTGAAAGAACGTCGGCGCCTCATACTGGTCACCCGGGACACACCCCTGAGTCTTATTCACCTCAATAATATGAAATCGGTTACCGAAGCAGGTGGGGTTATTTGCCCCGCGTGCCCGTCTTTTTATTCCAATCCAGTTGGATCAGAGGCCATTGCAGCCACCGTAGTGGATCGCGTGCTCGACCTGGCAGGTTTTGATTTGCAAACTTACCGATGGGGAGCAGAAACCGATTGATTAGAAAGTAAGGCTATTACTTTAACGCGGCCACAATGGCTGCAAAGTCATCAGATTTTAAGGCTGCACCACCAATTAACCCACCATCCACATCAGGCCGGGAAAAGAGTTCCGAAGCATTTTGGGCGTTACAAGAACCTCCGTAAAGAATAGGGGTAAGATCCGCGACGGTTTTGCCATATTTTTCTGATACCAGAGCCCGAATCGATTCGTGCATATCCTGAGCTTGCTGACTGGAAGCTGTTAGGCCGGTCCCGATTGCCCAAATAGGTTCGTAGGCAATAACCACGTTTCTAAAATCATCTTCATTCAGGTGAAAAAGTCCTTCGATTAATTGCTGTGCGACATAACCATCATGCATGTTCACCGCTCGAATATCCAATGGCTCACCACAGCAAAAAATTGGGCGCATTCCCCGAGCGAGTGTCACATTTACCTTGGCAGCGAGTACATCATTCATTTCATTGAAATACTGCCTCCGTTCGGAGTGACCAATTATGACAAACTCGCAGCCTACTGAAGCAAGCATCTCTGCTGAAACTTCGCCGGTGTAGGCGCCTTTTTCTTCCTGGTGACAGTTTTGTGCCGCCAAATGAAAATGTTTGTGCCCCTTAAGCATATTACCCAGGTCCCTCAGGTAAGGAAATGGTGGAGCGATGACCACCAAACCATTTGCCTTTTCTACTTTTTCTACAATGGCTCTGGTCAGTTCAATCCCCTCTTCCAGGGTCTTGTTCATTTTCCAGTTTCCGGCTACTATTTGCTGACGCATAAATAAGATAAGGATATTGAAAAAGCGAGTCACTCCGATAATCGGAGCGACTCGCTAATTGACTGATTTTGATTTGGCTTTCGCCTTAATTTTATCTGCCCACAGTTACTTTTACAAACATCGCCTGTCCATTGGCTTGAACACGGAGCATGTAAACCCCAGCCGAAAGGTCGCCATAATCAAATGCACGAAGCATTGATCCCGAGCCGAAATCGCTTGTTTCACGTTTGACTTGTTGCCCAAGCGCATTGAAGAGGATGAACTCAACCTCGTCTTGTGGCGACCCATTCATTTCAACCGTAAAGCTTCCGGTGTTCGGGTTCGGGAAAAGGCGGAAGCCCTGAATCCAAGCTGCTTCCGCTGTACCAGAGGTAATTACGATGGTTTGCTCAAGGATCGAGGTGCCACAATTGTTTGTAACAGCCAGAGAAACCGTGTAGGTGCCAGGTGCTGCGTACGTATGGGTCGGGTTTTCTGCTGTACTTGTATTCAGATCCCCGAAATCCCAAGCGTAGGAGATTCCATTTTGAGACGTACTCGTAAACGATACAGTAGTTTGGTTGGCCACAAAAGTGAATCCTGGAATCGGTGCTGCCTGAACCGTAATATAAGCAGGGAAGACCTGAGTTGCTGTTCCAAAAATATTCGTCACTTTCAAAGTCACATCATAAGTACCTGCCGCGCTGTAACTCACCAATGGATTTTGATCAGTGCTGGTAGCTGGTGTTCCTGACTGGAAGATCCATTCCCAAGAGATCGGATTGCCTGCAGATTGGTCGGTAAATTGCACTGAAAATGGCAAACAACCGCTATTCTGGTTAGCACCGATCGCCGGAACTGGAGGAGTCCCCTGAACAACGACTGTTTGAGATACCGTAACCGTACCACATTCATTCGTAACACTGAGGATAACAACATAGGTCCCAACTTGCGCATAGGTATGGCTTGGGTTTGCCTCCGTGTTTGGCAGACTTCCATCCCCAAAATTCCAGGAATATGAACCACCATTGCTGGAAGTATTCGTGAAAACCGCTGTTAACCCGCCAATTTGATAAGTAAATCCAGCTGTTGGTGCAATACCAACCGTAATCGTTGACGTGCTGGTGCTGTTACCTGCACTATTGGAGGCCGTAAGGGTCACCACGTATACACCTGCAGCATTCCAAATCACTGAAGGGTTGGCTTCTGTAGAACTGGCAGGATTGCCGCCCGGAAATTCCCAAGCAAAGGAGGTTGCATTATTGCTTGATGTATTGGTAAATTGTACCGCGAATGGAGCGCAACCCGCCGAACCGCTTGCGTTAAAGGACGCCGTTGGTGGCGTTACAATTGTTACCGTTTGCTCAAAGATAGTTGATCCACAATTATTTGTAGCTGTAAGCGTCACCGTATAAACTCCATCATTAGCATAAGTATGCGTCGGATTTTGTTCCGTGCTGTTGCTTAAATCTCCAAAATTCCAGATGTATGAAGAAGCATTGCTGGAGTTATTCGTGAACATAACCGTAGCACCATTAGCACTGCTGGTAAATCCAGCATTGGGTGCTCCATTTACCGTGATTATATTCTGCTGGGTAAATGAGCTGGTACCGCCGCCAGCTGAGGTAACAACCAAAGTTACGTCATACACGCCTGGGGCGAAATATTGGACCGTCGGGTTTTGTTCTGTTGAGCTATTGGGTGTTCCACCAGGGAAATCCCAATCCCAACTTACTGGGTTACCAGAAGAAATATCCGTAAAGTTGACCGATAAGATGGAGCAACCAGTGGTGGTACTAACTGAAAATCCTGCCCCGGGAGCAGTGGTGATAATCACGTTTTGAGTAAATGTGCTGGTACCACAATCATTTGTAGCCGTCAACACTACCGTGTAAGTACCATCCACAGCATAATCATGCGTAGGATTTGGATCGCTACTGCTTCCGTTGTCACCAAAATCCCAACTGTAGGTGGTCCCGTTGGAAGAATTGTTGGTAAAGGTTGCAGTAAGGCCACTGGTCGTAGCCGTAAAATCGGCCGATGGGCTGCCACTCACCGTAATTACCTGTGTGGTAGTGCTACTTCCAGCGGCATTGGACGCTGTCAGTGTAACCGTGTAGGTACCAGGTAGATCATATACGACGCTTGGTGGGTTTTGCTCGGTTGAACTGGATGGATTGCCACCCGGGAATTGCCAGTCAAATGTGGTAGCATTTGAGCTGGAGGTATTGTTAAATTGAACCGTAAGTGGCGCACAACCTGAATTGGCTGAGGCAGAAAAACCTGCCGTTGGTACAGTAGTTACCGTTACATTCTGAACCTTAGTTGTTGTACCACAAGCATTGGTTGCACTTAAAGTTACGGTATAAGTACCGTCCGTTGCATAAGTATGCGATGGATTGGCTACTGAACTGGTGTCACCATCACCAAAGTCCCAGAGGTAAGAAATTGCCCCGGTAGTGGTATTGGAGAATGTCACCGTCAATCCAATGGCAGCACTTGTAAATCCAGTAGATGGCGTGGTATTGACCACAATATAATTGGTGCGGCTAAACGTATCGCGACCGGAGGAATTTATCGCAATCAGGGTTACCGAATAGGTTCCAGGCGTAGAATAGACCACAACCGGATTTTTCAGGATAGACGTATCTGGCGTTCCACCTGGGAATTGCCACAAGAAAGCGGTTGCATTCGGTGTGGAAGTGTTGTTAAATTGTACCGTAAGGGGTGCGCAGCCATTGGTAGGGGTTGCGGTAAAGTTCGCATGAGGATCTGTTACAATTGTCACCAGTTGGGTATCATTGACTGTACCACAGTCGTTAATCGCCCGCATAATCACCTGATAAACGTAGATACTGTCATGTGCCGGGTAATCATGGACCGGACTGGCCACCGTACTGCTGTCGCCATCGCCAAAGGTCCAAAGATAGGAGGTTGCACCAGTGGACGTATTGGTGAATGTTACCGTAGTATCGTTGCTCACAACGTAGGTGTAACCTGCCGTTGGAATGGTATTTACCGTAATCGTAGCCGTAGCGGTATCGTTTCCGTTTGCATTGGTTGCGATCAAAGTGGCGGTATAAACCCCAGTACTATCATATACAACGGTTGGATTAGTAGCCGTTGAAGTGGATGGGTTACCACCTGGAAAGGCCCAACTGTAAGAAACCGCGCCAGTCGTATTATTGGTAAAGTTTACCGTCAGCGGTGCACATCCAATCGAAGGATTGGCGGTGAAGGCCGCATTTGGAGGAATGGTTGATACAATTGTAACACTTTTAGTTTTTGAACTGCTACCGCACTCATTGGTTACCGTAAGTACCACATCGTACATTCCTGAGTTCGCATACGTGTGTACTGGGTTTACCTGCGTGCTGGTGCTGCCATCGCCAAAATCCCAGAGATATGAGTTCGGGCTGCCTATGGTTGTATTGGTAAATGTTGCCGTTGGACCGCTTACGGTGAAGGTGAAGTTAGCCGTAGGGATAGCCTTCACGGTAATATAGTTCGTGCGGGTAAACGTATGCGACCCCGAGCTGTTGGTTGCTTTGAGTGTAATCGAATAGGTACCTGCAATTGGATAAACGACCGTTGGATTTACCTGATTAGAGGACGAAGGTGCTCCACCTGGGAATGTCCAAACGAAACTAACCGCATTTGAAGAAGACTGATTGTCCATCACCACCACGAGCGCTGCACAACCGCTTGTTGGGCTGGCATCAAAAAATGCAGTTGGCGCCGTGTTAATTGTGTAGGATTTTGTGGAGGTTCCACAGGCGTTGGTAGCCTTCAGAACCACCAAATAAGTGCCTGCTACTGAATATTCGTGTACCGGGTTATCCTCAAAACTACCGCTACCATCACCAAAATCCCACTCGTAGGTAGTAGCATTGACTGAAGTATTGGTAAACGTCAAGATCAAGCCATTGACCGTGTAGGTATAGTTAGCCACTGGCTGAGGATCGATCTGAACGACTTGTGTAATTGCGTTCGAGCCTCCCTGACCTGTAATGGTTAGGGTCACATTTTTCAACCCTGGTGTATTCCAGGTGACTGAGGGATTTTGAAGGCTCGAAACTGCAGGAGTTCCTCCCTGGAAGGTCCATGCCCATGCAGTTATATTACCTGAAGAAAGATCCGAAAAAGCAACCGGAACGCTTTGGCAGCCAGGGTTTGGCGTCCAGGCAAAAGCAGCAACAAGTGGTGGCGGTGGCGGGCCACATGCAGTGAGACATCCGCTTGTTATTTTTTGCTGTACATATGAATTGATTGAACTTTGTGACGCATTACTCCAAGTGGTACTGCTTGATACAACTGGAGCCATAATGAACGGGCTTCCAGCAGCATCATGGATTGCAGTTAAATTGTGCCCAAGTTCGTGTGAGGTCATGCAGCGCAACCATTCTGAATTGGTTGTAAAATCCTGCAAACAATGGTATTTTGAGTTGTTACAAACACCATTGAGATAGGCAATACCGACTGTTCCCCCATTGAAATCACGATTGGTCCAAAGTTCACCATTATCAAATGCCACGCCAAAATTGCCAGCATTACCCCACGCCGCAAAACTGCCGAGCAAAGTGCCTGCATCCGTTGAGTTGGTCCAAGGGTCTGTTCCTGTGACGACAAACTGCGTAACAATTATAAAAGAAAGGTCATGGGTGAAGCTACCAGTATAGTCAACTTCCACGTCGTTGATCACACCAATATTGTGGTTTTCCACATTTACAATCGAGCCATACTTATCAAACATCAAGCGATCTGATGCAATAGCGATCTCAAATTCATAGCAGCCTGAACTCTTTGCTCCTTCTGCTTGGCCTTTTTCAACATTTTCTTCCAGATGTTGGAGTTCCATCTGTTCTTCAGTTAAACCACAGGCATCAGCTGCAAGTGGCTTGACAGCACTTTTACGGTACAGCACAAACAAGTCGTGAGAAGCTGATGGCTCAAAATACCAAAGTGGCTCTATGTAATATCTTTCGTTCCCCTCTTCCACAAAACCATACAGAAATTCACCGTTCATTGTCAGGCGCGCCCGACCACCGCCATTCAAATCATAACCCTTAAAAGCGATATTATTTTTAGGGTAAGTGGTTGTGACGCCTTGAGGCGTTTGAACTGTTACAGAATAATATTCGGAAATGATAGGGTTAATTGAGAGATCTAAGCGCCAATTGTGGGTGCCGACCTTAAGTTGGGCAGGCGCCTCTGCATTGGATTTCACATACGAACCCAGCGCACTTGCATCCAGTTTGAATACTTCATAAGCATTAAATTGCTCAGCCAACGACGGAGCGGAATATGGCTCTAATGAAGCCGTGAAGGATTGTGCCCCTAACTGGTTAGAGGAACTGGTCAGAAAAAAGATCGTTGCGAGGCAACAAAACAAGCGTAAGAACTTAACCATAGACTAACTTGGATTGTGAAACGTAATGGTAATATAAAAAATGATGAAGAGATGCAGATTGAAAATTCAGACAACTAAAATGCTAAAGATCGAGTGCCATCCAATACAAAGTATTAGAAGCAAATGGTCTAATAAATTATCGGTTTTACAGGAGCAAAAAAATTGACAGGGCGAATGTAGTAATTCTTACAAAATCTACTTTTATCTGCCGCTCTAAAAAAGTGAATTTAGTCAAAAATTAGACTTTTGAAAAGGGAGTCATACTTTTGCCTGACCTTTCCGGTACTAAACACAATTTCTGACTAATGGAATTTCAAAAACGTCCAACATTATTACTTACCTTAATGCTCCTGATCTTTCTTGTTCAAAGTACCGCTGCTCAACGCCGGGACAGAGAACGCGAAAAACCCAGAGCAATGGAAAACCTGCCTGAAAAGGTTAAAGAAGAAAAACCTACAGACTTCAAATCGCATCTTTGGTTCGGAGGCGGTGTCAATATTGGCTACGGTGGCTATAATGGGTATAGTAGTTTTAATTTTGGCTTATCCCCAATGGTAGGCTACAAAGTTATAGGCCCTTTGTCCGTAGGCCCACGAGTCGCCTATGACCTGACATCGATCAAACTAGTTGGTTATGGTTCCTGGGCGCTTAACAGCTTCGACGTTGGTGCGTTTGTACGTTGCAGAGTAGTTTCCGGACTTTTCTTTCAGGGCGAGCTATCCAATCAATGGTTTCAAAATGTTATTAATTTAACTAAAATTAATGACCAGCGTACCAATCAACGCATTGGTGCTGGCTGGAACTTCGGGCAGCGGGGCGGTACTGGTTCCGAAATTACCATCCTCTACAATTTTGAATCTGCCAGAGACATCAATTCCAATTTAAACCCTGTTGAATACCGTTTTGGGTTCACCTGGAAATTTTAAGTACTTCGCTGGCCCAAATGAATTCAAGGAGCAGAATTATCTGTTCACTTTAATCTTGACAAACATGGCCTGTCCGGCTGCTTGAATTCGTAGGGTATATATGCCTGCGGGCAGGTTTCCATAATCAAAAATGTGCAACAACGATCCAGTTCTAAAATCCATGGTTTCTCGCCAGATTTGCTGACCCAGCAGGTTGAAAAGTAAAAACGCCACTTCCTCCTGTGGCAAACCATTCATTTCCACCGTAAAGCTACCCGTATTAGGGTTCGGGAAAAGCCCGAATCCTTCGATCCAGCCCTCTTCGCCGGTACCCGAAGAAATGATTATCAAGGTTTGTTCTATTACAGTCGTACCACAATCGTTGGCTGCAATCAGGAACACCTTATAGATGCCCGGATTTGCATACAAATGGGTTGGATTTTGTTCCGTGCTGCTTCCGCCATCGCCAAAGATCCAGGAATACGTAGTTCCATTGACCGTAGTATTGTTAAACACTGCGTTCAAACCAATAATCTGGAAAGTGAACCCCGAAATTGGGGCTGAATTGACTGTGATTGTATTGGTACTACTGCTACTGCCTGCAGGGTTGAACGCTGTTAGGCTTACAGCATAATCGCCTGCAGTATTCCAAACGACCAACGGATTTACATCGCTTGAACCAGGTGGATTACCACCCGGGAAATCCCATAGGAACGAGTTCGCATTACTGCTCGATTGGTTTGTAAATTGCACTGAAAAGGGCGCACAACCAGTAAAATCCGTTGTTGCAAATGCCGCTGTCGGAGGAGTGCTAACTAAGATCGTTTGCTCAAGGACGGTTGCCCCACAGTTGTTGGATGCCAGTAGTGTTACCGTGTATGCTCCATCATTTAGGTAGGTATGAGAAGGGTTTTCAGCCGTTCCGTTGCTACCATCCCCAAAATTCCAGTTATACGTGGTAGCGTTGGAGGAGGTATTGATAAAGTTGACTGTAGAACCAATGGCGTTGAAAAAAAAGCCTGTAGCAGGGGCTCCATTCACCGTGATCATACCTGTCTGTGTAACTGAACTACTTCCTGCCGCGTTATACGCCGTTAAAGTAACGGTATAGGTTCCGGGAACGGTGTATTCAACTTCAACTGGGTTCTGCAACGTTGAACTGGAAGGATTGCCCCCCGGGAATTGCCAGTCAAAGCTCGTAGCATTTGAACCGGATGTATTGGTAAATTGAACCATAAACGGCGCACATCCTGAGGTGATGGAAGACGTGAACCCCGCTGTTGGCCTGATTGTAACCGTCACAGATTGCATATTAGTAATCGTCCCACAAGCATTGGTAGCACTTAGCATTACTGGATAAGTTCCATCCATCGCATAAATATGAGATGGATTTGCTACTGTACTGGTGTCACCATCCCCAAAATCCCAGGTGTAAGAAGTTGCACCCATGGAGGCATTTGAAAAGGTAACATTAAGGCCATTGGCACTACTGGTAAATCCGACAGTAGGGGTCGTTTGTACATGGATATCATTGGTAAGAATCAACGTATCACTCCCGGAGGCGTTGCCGGCGATCAGCGAAACCATGTAAGTACCTGGTGTGGAAAAAATAACGA
>CANJPT010000100.1 GCA_947476195.1 Lewinellaceae bacterium
CCGCCGTCAGAGGCAGCAAGCAGAAGAGTAACGTGGCGAGATTTTTCATTAAAAACAGGTGTGATTTTGTTGTAATATTTATCGCGGCGTGATTCATTTTTAAACCATTCGACGCCTTGAAGTTAGACCAATATCCGGGGATACAAGTTCTAATGCTGCACTAAAATTTTTTGTATCAGAGACCCGGTCTGCAAATAATACAGCCCAGCCGGCCACTCCCCTACCCCAATCAGTTCCTGGCTATTTGCCTGAATAACCCCCTGCCAAATCAACTGACCATGAGTGTTGGTCATTCGTGAAATTATAGAAACGGAATGCTTGTTTTCCACAAAAAAGTGGTCACTAGCCGGATTTGGATGGGCCCTTAAGCCAGATTCGTTCTGTGTATCAGCACTCAGGGTTCCCGGGGTATGCAGGCTAAAAAACACGTCCACAAAATTATCCGGCTCACCTTCTTCATACACTCGAAACCAAATCCAGGTTGCTCCTGCTACATTGCCAGGCTGAACGATCAGTTTTAAATAGGGTCGTATCGTATCATAAACCGGATTCATCAACCCATTGGATGGAATACCGATGTAACACATTCCATAATCGCAAAGATCGGCATCCCAAGCTACCGGCAAATTGGATTCGATCAGTCGCCAGTGCAATTGCAGGCTGTCACCGCTGGGGTTGTCAAAGTAGATATAGCATTCGTTGGCTTGATCGAACTGAATCTCCTTCTGCAGCACCGCACCCGGCGAAGCATTGAAAGTTTGCGCAAACGACATATTTGCCAAACAAATAAACAATATGAACGGGAAACACAAACGCATTCTTTACAAAAATTTGGAAGGTAGCTTAAACGCTTCAGTGCTAAAGGTAAGGGGTATTGCGTATATCCCTGTTACTTCGCAGGTCATTGTTTTGGCAAAGATTGGACAAATGAAAGCCTTAAAAGTGGCAACTCTTCAAATAATCCGTAGATTTGACCCATGGATTCAATAGCGTTTGTCGTTACAGGTTATTTATCCACGTCCGATACAAGGTAATACAAGGGCAATCTATACATTCCTGTTTTCCACCATGAAATCCGTGCCCATCCGACCCCTCTTGTTCATCTTCCTTTTACAATACTGCAGTACAGATCTCCAGGCACAATTGGACACCATCCATTGGATCCCTCCCATGTTTGCCAGTATATATGAAGGAAACCAGTTCATAGACCTCAGTACGCCAGAGACAATTCCCTTTCCGGTAACAATCCGAAATGGTGCAGGGACTGTCCTGAAAACGGTCATGATAAGCCGGTCAAAAGCATTTCGGTATAAACTAAGTGACACGTATAGTCCATTAATCGTTCCTGACAATGCAGTGCAAGTGGTTTTACCTGCTTCAGGCGTGGTGATTCATGGGCCAAAACCATTTCATACAGGTTTTCGCTTTATCAGTAACACCGCGGAGGATGCCGTTTACCTGACCAGCAAAGGAAGGGCAGCGTTGGGCACCATTTTCCGGATTGGAAATATGTGGCAGGTGACGGACAAAACGGGCGTTCGAAAAAACATGATCAGTATCATGGCTACCGAGAACTCGACTCAGGTCACTTTATCAGGATTCGACCCAACCCTGGTGGAGTTCTGGAATGGCCCGATCACAGTTATACTTCAGCGAGGCGAATCCATTATTTATACCCATTACATAGGCGGGATCTTGGATGATCAACCCAGAAATGGATTTATGGGAGCCTTGGTGACCGCGACCAGACCGGTTGTCGTAACCAGCGGCTCCTGGATGGGCGCACCTGTTATTTATAACCAGGCAAACGATATTGGGGTGGATCAGCTCCTGCCCCTGGAGCAGGTTGGGAAGGAATACATACTTTGTATGGGAAATGGCCCCACTTCATTGGAACGTCCGATTGTCATTGCACATTCCAAGGATACCAGGATCTGGATCAACGATGCCGTGCTTCCTGATACAATCCTTCAGGCAGGCCAGTATTTTGTGATCCCTACTTATTATTATCTGCCTCGCGGAAATATGTATGTGCACAGTTCGGAGCCTGTATTTATGTATCAAATGATTGGAGGTGTTCAAACTGGCAGCTCATCGTTGAAAACGGCCTCATTGATGGTGGTTCCACCCATTCAATGCGGTCTTCCGAACAAATTGGATAATATTTATCTCCCAAACACCCTTAATACCACACGCTTTGATGGAGGCCTCATGGTAGTCGCACTACGCAACGTCCCGGTAAAAGCATGGGTAGAAGGGGTGGAAAGATCCCTTGGCGACCCGACAGAGGTGCCTGGCAACCCGGAATTTGTTACTTACAGGTCCATGTCCTTCTTTGAACATACCCGTACCGATTCTACGATGCGCATCGAATCGGAAGGGCCCATACAGGTGAGCATGGTCCTCAGGAAAAACAATGCAAGTTATGCGGCCCTTTTTTCTGGCCCGGTCTTGCGCAAGCCAGTGGTACATCTTAGCCTGAATGGAGATGGCATTTGTCCCGATACCCTTCAAGCGGAAGGCATTTTTGATGGAATACAATGGATTTTCGATGATTCCCTGTTTCAGGATGGCCCTGGTTCTAGGCTAACCATCCTGGCACCGGGTAAGTATGAGGCTATTGCCTACATCAATGGTTGTCGGATAACAGCTGCAGCGACTGATTCTATAGTGGTATCACTTGCTGCTCCTCAGTTTCAATACGAGACCCAAGCCCCCTCCTGTTATAACCTTTCTGATGGTCAGATCATGATAGGAGCTCCGGATGGCGGCACCCCACCTTACCAGTATTCTATTGATTTTGGGCAGCATTTCTACGGCAGCTCCTTTTTTGATGGCGTACACGCTGGTTTGTACAAACTTGTGGTAGCCGATGTTTCCGGATGTTTCAATCAGCCGGTTCACGTTAACCTGGGTCAGCCGGATAGTTTATTTGTTCACTTGTTTTTTCATAATCTTCCTGATCAGCTGCATCCCGGGGATGAAGTAACCTTGGAAGGCTCAACCGGAATAGATCACATTTCCTCGACCGTCTGGAACCCAACCGACAGCGCCCTTTGTTCCGATTGTCTGGTCTTCTCTTTCCACCCTGAAAAAACAGGGTGGATACGTCTGACCGTATTTGACGAAGACGGTTGTCCGGCTTCGGACAGTATCCTGGTACAGGTCACCCCTGCAGTGTTTGCCCCTAATGTGATTCAACCGGGATCAAGCCTTGGGAATGAGCTTTTCACCTTATACAGCGAGCATCCTCTGCCTGTAAAGCAATTGAGGATATTTAGTCGTTGGGGCGAGTTGTTGTTTGAAAAATATGATTTTTTTACGAACAATGCTTTAGACGGTTGGAATGGAACCTTTCATGATAAACGATTGCAACCAGGGGTATATGTATTTACCGCATTGGTTGAGGTAGCGCCTGGCAGGGTCGTGGAGGTAACCGGAGACATTATGGTTTGTCATTGAGCTGCCCCATCCATTATCCAAAAAAATCCTCGCCAAGCAAAATGCTCAACGAGGATGAAAAAAACTCTATCTATGCTTCTAAACCTTAGTTACAGCATATCATCATCCGAATGGATGACCAAGATGGGAATATCACTACTTGCGAGCACTTCATTGGTAACGCTTTTGTGAAGGATATTATCCCAAAAAGCACGGTGATGCGTTACAAATACCAACAAGTCGATCTGATGATAAAAGGCATATTCATATAATGCCCCAACAATATCATCGCTTACCATTTTGCTAAAAATGAATGGCTTACCATATCCTGATTCGCCAAAATTTGATTCAAACCGCTCCCGCTGAATCTCCAGATTTGCCTCGCCCCCTGGCCCGACGTGTACAAAATGTACCTGACCATCAAAGCGCTTGGCGAACGAAACTGTTTGCTGAATAGACAATGCATTGAGTGAATCAAAATCACTGGCATACAATATATTTTCAAATCCGCTAAATTCGGCTTCCTTCGAAACAAACAGCACAGGGCAATGAGCGCCCTTGGAAACTTCAACACTTACAGACCCGAAAAGCCTTTTCCCCAATCCTCCGCGGCCTGTAGCCCCCATAATTAGCATATCTGTATGAAGAGAATGCTCTCTTAGCGCTACATCTGGTGCCCCGTAAATGACTTTTGAAACGATATTTGGGAGCTTTTTTTCGGTCTTCGCTACTTCACCGGACTTTACTAAAAACTCACTATGCGGATGATATTCAACCCCAAGTGCATGCATAGTTGCCGTGATAAAAGTGTCCAGTTCAGACTGCATTGTTTTGCTGTAGCTTGACAAAAAGCCTGAGGCAGAAGGTACCGTACCTTCAAATATACTGTCCATTGCATACACAATTTCCAAATCGCACTCCATTTTATTCGCCATTTTCCAAGCAAAGCTCAATGCGTTTTCGGAAACATCACTCATGTCAACTGCAACACTCAAAGTATGCAACTGAAACATCTTGCTTTTAAGAAGTTCTTTATTTTTCATAAATAGGGTGATTTCAGTTACGCTTGGAACAAACCCCTGCAGCACCAACTCACCTTCTATCATTAAGGCTGGTAGCATCCGCACACCATGCAACTGAATGGCCTTCGGATCGGCTACTTCCAATATTTTACCATCCATACCATTGGCCTCCAAAACCAAACGAACCCGCTCATTTAGCAACCTCGATGAAGCATTGTGCGCCCCAAATATCTTAACATGAATCTTGCCACAACCTTGACAATTGCCCGTGCAAGCTTCTAAGTCCGCTAGACCAATGGTTGCTAATTCTTTCATAACTATTCTTTATTTTCATACACTAAGCTGGAATCGGCTGGCACCTGCATGGATAATGCTGTCATGATATCGAAAGGAGTAAGGATACCCACTAATTCGTCATTTTCTACCACTGGCAATGCGTGAAAGCGATTGATCATAAAGACCTCCAATGCGACATTAATCCGATCGTCTGGTGCAACTTTGCCCAAACGCTTGATCATAATGTCCTTTACCAGCGTACGCTCCAAGCGCAATTCGTTGACGAAACGATCTTCTTCGTAGTGTGAAGCTCCGCCCATGAAAAATTCAAAGTCCGAACGGCTTACAATGCCAACAATCTCGCGAAAATGAACCACTGGAATGTGGTGAAATTTGTGCCCTGCAAATATTTCTTTTACTTTTGCAATGGGCTCCTCTGGATCGACCGTAATCAAATGCTTGTAATCGGTCATGATGCTTGAAATCGGTGCAAAGATATTCATGATAAAAAAAGAGTTTTTTCTGTTGAATGATGGTACAAAGGTGCTTCCTTTGGCATCTGAAATATAATGACGCTGATTACTTTACCCATTGATTGAAATCAGCAAAGCGTATGAGGAAGGTTTATAACTTTGCTACTAAATGAAAAAAATACTAATCATTGAAGACAATTTGGACGTCCGCGAGAACTTAGCGGAGATCTTGACCCTGAGTGGCTACGAAGCTATCCTTGCTGAAAACGGCAAAGTCGGTGCTTCTAAAGCACAGACAGAATTACCTGATCTCATTCTATGTGACATCATGATGCCCGAACTTGACGGTTATGGAGTGTTGCACATCCTGAGCCTTCACAGCACTACAGCAGATATCCCCTTCATCTTCCTGACCGCGAAAGCTGAAAAGGATGATTTTCGGCGGGGTATGTCGCTTGGTGCAGACGATTATATCACCAAGCCCTTTGACGATGTAGTATTGCTCCAAACCATCGAAAAACGCTTGAAAAAGAGCGAGCGGCTTCGTGTAGCATCCGAACAAGGAAACAACTCCCTGGAACACTTCATTGATGAAGCCCGTGCCCTGGAGGCCATTAAGCACCTTTCAGAAAACCGCGAGGTGCGGCACTACAAGAAAAAAGACATTGTTTTTCGCGAAGGAGAATACCCCCGGTGGCTTTACTTCGTAGAAAGTGGCAAGGTCAAGATCTTCAAAACCAGTGAAGATGGCCGAGAGCTCATTGTGAAGGTGGCTCAACAGGGTGACTTTCTTGGATTTTTAGCCCTTTTCAAAGAAGATGCCTACCCGGAAAGCGCCGCTGCGCTGGATGATTGCAGCATCAAGTTAGTGCCCAAACAAGACTTTGCAGCCCTTGTGTTTGGCAACCGTGACGTAAATGCCCGTTTCATCAAAATGCTCGCCAGCCATATTGCCGAACGAGAGCAGCAGCTAATCGAATTGGCCTATAACTCAGTAAGAAAACGGGTGGCGACCGCACTCACGCACCTTTGCGACCAGAGCGGCCCCATTATCCATCTTTTGCGGGAAGACCTTGCTGCGCTTGCCGGAACAGCCAAAGAAACCCTGATCCGTACCCTGACCGATTTTAAAAATGAAGGTATGGTAGACATTAAGGATGGGGTCATTACGGTATTAAAAGTGGAAAAAATGCGGGAGATGCCTAATTAATGAACCGGATATTTAGTGTTGGAGTGATTGATTTCGTGTGGTTAACCGATCACCCCTAAAACAGGCATCCCTAAACTAATCTCCCTATGGGCAATGACTTTACGGTCACCAAAGCATCCGGACAAACGGAAGCGTTCGATGAAGAAAAACTACGCCGCTCCCTGCGTCGCGCGGGTGCAGACGAATTGATTGTTGACCAGATCCTGGAGGACCTCAGCGGACAATGCTACGAAGGAATTGCAACCAAAGCAATCTTTAAGCGGGCCTTTAAACTGTTGAAAAGGCAGCACCGCCCGGTAGCAGCAAGATACACCCTGAAACAGGCAATGTTTGATTTTGGTCCATCTGGCTTTCCATTTGAAGATTTTTTTGCAGAGATCCTGAAAAGCCAGGGATATCACGTGGCCACTCGCCAACTCCTTCCGGGTGTCTGTGTCCAGCATGAGGTAGATGTTGTAGCCAAAAATGAGGAACAGCTGATTTGGGTAGAATGTAAGTACCACCCGGTGGCAGGGTCTGTTAGTAACATCAAAATTCCGTTGTACATTCATGCTCGTTTTCGCGATCTGGAACAATATCTGGCCACAAAACAGCTGCTACAAAAAGGCCAAGTTGTGGAAGGCTGGCTGGTAACTAACACCCGTTTTTCGGCCGATGCATGCACCTACGGTCAATGTGCGGGCATGCATCTGATCGGATGGAATTACCCCACCAAAGGAAGCCTCCGGGAGTTGGTAGACAAGGCAAACCTGCACCCGATTACCTGCCTTACGCACCTTACCCGGCAGGAAAAAAACCGATTACTGGAACACAGCATTGTAATAAGCAAAACGCTCAAACAACCAGGCCGATGGTCAGAACTCCTTCACCTTTCTGCGGAGCGACGAGACAAAGTGATGCAGGAGGCAAGGGCACTTTGCGCCGAATAAAGCCTTGATTACCATACTACTGGACATTTTTGTTTTACCCCCAGACCTATAAGGTTTTTGGAAACCTTATAGGTCTGGATTTTAGAAAATGTCCAGTAGTATGCTTGATTACAATCATTTTATATCCTATCGACCCATGGACTGGCTAATATCACTTGGTTCCTTACTGAATCCCGCCCTTATCAGTCTGATTGTATCCGCCGGAGCAGGTCTGATTATTGGGCTGGAACGGGAGTTCAATTCACGCGGCGAACCTGGACATGTGGGGGGGATTCGAACCTTTATCCTGGTGGCTATATTGGGTAATGTGGCTGGTTGGATCTCCTTACAAACGAACCCTGAAATCCTTATTGCTGCCTTAGCAGGTTTCTTTATATTGGTTAGTGTGGCCTATTATGTCCAATCCAAAAAAGGAAAAATAGGACTGACAACAGAAATAGCGCTTTTACTTACTTTTCTATTAGGTGTAGCCAATTCTGAAGGTTTGATGCAGGAATCACTTGCCGTGGTAGTAGTGATAACTACCGTACTATCCCTTAAGGATCAATTGCATGGCTTTATTAGTAAACTTACCGAAGAAGAACTGTTCGCATTCATTAAATTTATTGTGTTGGCCTTGCTCATTTTGCCCATGTTGCCTACGCAACCATTTGGGCCTGATAATTTAATGAATCCTCGTGATCTGGGATATGTGGCAATTTTGGTTCTTTCCATCAGTTTTACTGGGTATTTGCTATTAAAATTTGGCAATCCGCAAAAAGGCATTTTACTTACGGCAGCCCTTGGTGGATTGTTTTCGTCTACAATGATCGCCTGGGTTTTCTCCTCCAAAAGCAGGGAAAGAGCAGATCTTTCTCCGACTTATGGTTCCGGAATAGTACTGGCATCATCCATTATGTTTGTCCGGGTTTTTATCTGGACCTCCATTTTTGCATTTCCCGTTGCCAAATTATTATTTCTACCACTGCTGTTAATGTTACTGGTCAGTCTGGCACCTGCATGGCGAGTGCTCCGATTGCATAAAAACGAAACGACACCACTGACTCCCCAAAACCCCTTGGACATCAAAAATGCCCTTTTCTTTGTATTGCTCTACGTAGGAATTGTCCTACTCATGTTTGCTTCCCGTAAATGGTTAAGTCCCACGATGACCTATCTTTCCGGAGCCCTGGCAGGCATTGCAGATAGTGACGCGATTACAATTTCCACTGCTAAATGGGCCGATACCCCCTCCGGACAAATTCAGGAAGCAGCCATCGTCATACTAATCGCTGTAATGTCCAATTCGTTATTTAAGGGATTGATTAGTGTGTTCAGGGGCAATCCAGCCTTGCGCAAATCGGTGGGCCTTGGTTTTGGTTTAGTGATACTGGTGGGCTTGGGTTTTCTGATTTTCTGGTGGCTTTAGGAGCTCCGGCAATGTGCTTCCGATGAAACTATGCTGCTTGATCTTAAGATCATCCTTAGCACTGAGCCTTATCATTGGTAGCGGTAATCTCTTACTGGCACCTTTGAGGAAAATTGCTTGCCATGAAGATACATATTACGATGCGTATGACTATTGCTGAACTTCAGCAGGCTTTTAGCGAATACTTCCCAAATTTGTCGCTCTCTTTTTTTTCAAAGCCACACGAAATTTTTCAATCCAGCCCTGTCAAATACCTCTTTACGGAATACAACTTGCCCCTCGAAAGGATTGAAGGGCATCCACACGATGGAGACATAGAAATTTTCCCTGACATGACTGTAGCAGATCTCGAACACCTGTTTGAAAGGGAATTTGGCCTCCATATTCAAGTTTTGCGAAAGGAAGGACGTTTCTGGGTTGAAACCGCCTTTACAGACAACCTGAGTTTGTGCGCACAAAACGAAATGGCTACCGTCTCAAAGGGAGAAAACAGCTCCCCCAACGTAAATTATCATGATGCGCGAACTGAATGGTATCTGGGGTAACCTTTATGAGTGACTTGATTGATTTGAGTATTACAAATGCTTTACTATAACTTTTCTGCTTTCAAAAAAACTTTGCTTTGGCTATACCCATGAAACAGACCAGCAACATCCTGCTTCTAACCCTTTTCGCAGCGCTATTTTTGCTTGAAAATTGTGCTCCCTTCACCAGGGTATATGCTGAAGAAGAGCCTGGTGTTACGCTCGCCCAATACCATACTTTCAACTGGTTAGATAACACCACCATCAAACAAGGCAATTCTGGTCCGGATTGGCTTTCTGATGGCGTAAAGAGTACGATCCGGTCTTCTGTAGAAAAACAAATGAGTCGTTATGGGTTCAATCCTTGCGATGAAAAGCCCGATTTGATGTTGCATTATCATGTAGTAATCAAAAACGAGGTGTTATATGTCCGAGACTGGTCTTGTGGCTTATTAGTGGACGGTCCTGGCCAATATGATCGCTGTAATAGGATCCAGCCTGTAAATTACCGGGAAGGCACGCTGGTTCTTGACTTTATCGAAACAAAAAATGGCAATCAGGTTTGGCGCGGCGCGGCGGTGAGTATGTTGGAAAACATGAAGCCCGAAGGATCTGCTGCCCGTATTGATGCCGCTACAAAAGCGATATTTAAGAAGTTCCCGGAGAAGCCTTTACCCACAAACAACCTCTAAAGTTGCTATAAATCAACCACCTGCCTTGAGATACGTAACGCTTAGCCTATTGATTGGACTTCTCCTTTCAGCCTGTAAAAAGCAACCCGAAAAAACCCAGCCTACCATGGAGCGGATTACAGAATCTGTGTACGCTTCAGGCATCATCAAAAGCAAAAACCAGTATCAGGTCTTTTCAACGGTAGGCGGTCTGATTCAGACCATCTTGGTCAAAGAAGGCGACCTCGTAAAAAAGGGTGCCCCCTTATTTATCCTTCATAGCGAAACATCCCGACTGAGCGCAGAAAACGCGAAATTATCTGCAGATTTTGCTGATGTAAATACGAAAAGTGAGCAGGTGAATGAGTTGAAAGGCGTTATTGAAACAGCTAAAAGTAAGATGCTGAATGATTCCCTTTTACTCCTACGGCAACGTGGACTTTGGACCCAGCAAATCGGCTCAAAGGTGGAATTAGAACAGCGGGAGTTGGCCTATACAAATTCTGTAAATAATTTCGAAGCTGCAATATTGCGCTACCGCGAACTGCAAAAACAGCTCAAATTTGCCGCTGCCCAGTCCCAAAAACTGCTTTCCATCAGCAAAAAAATTGCACAGGATTACACCGTCTGCAGTCAAACGGACGGACGGGTGTACAGCATCAGCAAAGAAGTAGGCGAGATCGTAAATTCCCAAAGCGCTGTGGCCATTATTGGAGATGCAGAGCAATTTATCACAGAACTTCAAATTGATGAAACGGACATCGCCCGAATCAAAAAAGATCAGCGGGTCTTGCTAACCCTGGATAGTTATAAAGGCCAGGTATTTGAGGCCTTGATCTCGAAAATTGACCCGATTATGAACGAACGCTCCCGAACCTTTACCGTAGCTGCTGAATTCACTAAAAAACCACCGCTTCTCTATCCAAATTTATCCACAGAAGCCAATATTTTGATATTATCCAAAGAAAAAGCCCTGACCATTCCCCGATCATTTTTACTGAACGACTCATTGGTAATATTGGAAAACAAAGAAAGCCGGAAAGTTGAAACAGGCCTTAAAGACTACCTTAAAGTTGAAATTCTGAGTGGCTTGTCTGCCAATGAAACCATTCTGAAAGCGCCCGGCAAATGAACCTTAATCTCATTGCAGATATTGCCAAATCACTTCTCCTGGCCCGTTGGCGACAATCGATGGTTGCTGCCATTGGTGTGACGTTTAGTATCACCATGTTCATTGCCTTATTGGGCTTTATGAACGGTTTGAACGACATGCTGGACGGACTGATTTTGAATAGAACAGCGCATATCCGCCTTTTCAATGATCTAAAGCCCAACCCTAACCAGCCTATCGACATTGCCGCTGAGTTCAGCAGCGGACACAATTTTATCCAATCCATCAAATCAAGTGGAAGCAGGATTGAGCTCTACAATAGTGCGGCTATCATGCAAGCTGTGAAAAACGATCCACGCGTTTTGGGGTTTTCACCCAAAATAATTGCCCCGGTTTTGTACAACTCCGGCATCATTGACATCACAGGAACTGTCAGTGGGATCGATGTGCTAACCGAAAGCAGCCTGTTTTTTTTCAAGGATTACGTTACCTCCGGAGATGCCTATGATCTTCGAAACGTAAACAACAGCATCATCCTTGGAAAAGGTGTCGCACTAAAACTGTTGGCTGATATTGGTGATGTCGTTCAAGTAACTACTTCAAAAGGTGACCGAATGCCGTTGAAAGTGGTCGGCTTTTTTCAGTCCGGTATCGCGGATTATGATAAAGTGCAAAGTTTTGCCTCCATTGGAACCGCCCAAAAACTGCTTGGAAAGGCTAATACATACATTACTGATATTCAAATCAAACTAAAAGACCTGCAACAAGCACCTGCTATTGCCAAAGAATACGCGCAATTATTTGGCGTTGATGCCGAGGATATACAGCGTGCCAATTCGCAATTTGAAACAGGAAGTTTCATCCGTTCACTCCTTTCGTATGTGGTGGGCATTGTACTGCTTATTGTGGCCGGATTCGGCATTTACAACATCCTCAACATGATGATCTATGAGAAAATGGACACCATTGCTATCTTGAAAGCAACCGGGTTTTCAGGCGGCGACGTTCGGAAAATATTTCTGGGGATTGCCCTTACCATTGGTTTTCTGGGAGGCTTGTTGGGCTTGGTGTTTGGATATTCTCTTTCGTTACTCATTGACCAAATTCCGTTTAATACTTCCGCCTTGCCTACGATAACAACATATCCGGTCAACTACAACCCAAAGTTTTATCTCATCGGGATAAGTTTTGCACTCATCACCACTTACCTGGCTGGTTTTTTTCCGGCCAGAAAAGCAAGTAAGGTGGATCCCGTCATCATCATCCGAGGGAAATAAAATACATAGGCTTCAATTTGAAATGGCTCATACTGTTCTTCAATCCAACCATATCAATAAGTTCTTCAGTGACCCTGTATTGTCCCAGGTGCTGAAAGACGTAAGTTTTTCGATTGATCAGGGCGAGTTTGTATCGGTCACGGGCAAATCAGGCTGCGGCAAGTCTACCCTTTTATATATCCTTTCTACAATGGATACTGATTACGAAGGTGCATTGTTGATTGACGGCGAGGACATGCGTGGAAAAACAGAAGCAGAATTAGCCCGCATCCGAAATGAAAAGATCGGTTTTGTATTCCAATTTCACTACCTTTTGAACGAGTTTTCGGTACTGAAGAATGTAATGCTTCCGGGCTTAAAACTCCAAAAATATACCGAAGCAGAGGTTGAACACCATGCCATGGAAAGGCTCAAAAAACTGGGTATTGAAGCCCTAGCCTTAAAAAAGGCCAACCAGCTCTCCGGCGGTGAAAAACAACGGGTTGCCATCGCAAGGGCCCTGATCAACGACCCCATCATTATTATGGGTGATGAACCTACCGGGAATCTTGACAAAAAAAACAGCGACATCGTATTCGATATCTTCAAGCAGCTATGCGAGGAATTTAATCAGACCCTGCTCATCGTGACCCACGACCAGCGTTTTGCAGAAAACACCCATCGGATCATTGAAATGGAAGATGGTCGGATCATTAGACAATGACCTTTTTTTATCCCTAATTGAAAAGCATGAAAGATAAGATCTTTATCCACTTCCTGGGTGCCGCTGGCACCGTAACCGGCTCCAAATATCTCATTGAAGCCCCCGAGAAAAAATTTCTGGTCGATTGTGGCCTATTCCAGGGGCTAAAGGAATTACGACTCCTGAACTGGGATCATCTGCCCGTAGATGTGTCAACGATTGATTTTGTGCTGCTGACCCACGGCCACCTCGACCATGTGGGTTACCTGCCCCGATTGATTAAAGACGGGTTCAAAGGGAAAATTTATGGCACTGCGCCTACTATTGACATTGCAGAAATCATTCTCCGGGATAGCGCCCGACTGCAGGAGGAAGAAGCCAAACAGGCCAATGAGGAGGGTTTTTCCAAGCACCATCCAGCCAAAGCACTGTACACCGAACAAGATGTAGAATCCACCATCACCCATTTTTCACCCATCGATCTCAATCAATGGATAGACTTAGGAGCTGAGGTAAACGCACGGTTTCAGACCAATGGGCATATCATTGGTTCTACATTTATTGAAGTGCATGTACAGGGTAAAAAGTTCGTATTCAGCGGGGATGTCGGACAAGTAGACGACCTGCTGCTTATTCCACCCAAAAGACCCGTAGAGGCTGATATCTTATTTATTGAAAGTACTTATGGCGACCGGCTTCATCCGGAGGGCGACATTAAGGAACGCCTCAAGACCATTGTTTTGGAAACCATCGCCAAAGGAGGCTCCGTTATTATCCCAAGCTTTGCGGTAGAGCGGACTCAAGTGATGATGTACCTGCTTTGGCAATTGCGTGTTTCAGGTGAATTGCCCGATGTGCCTATGATTATGGACAGTCCCATGGGTTCCAGGGTACTCAGTGTGTTTGAAAAACACCGGGATTGGCACAAACTGCCTGCCGCTGAATACCGGGCTATGTGTGAGCAGTTTCATGTGGTAGAAAACTTTAGAGAAACCTTACGTCTGATTGAGACCAAATATCCTAAGATAATTATCGCAGGCAGTGGTATGGTGACGGGCGGTCGGGTACTGAGTTACCTTCAAAATTACCTTGAAAATCCGCAACATACCGTGCTTCTTGTGGGATACCAGGGTGAAGGAACCCGTGGACGGCAATTGCTGGAAGGGACACATGAGCTAAAAATTCACGGCAAATACTATCCCGTAAAATGCGGGGTTGAAGTGCTGCATGGCCTCTCCGCGCACGGCGACCAATCCGAACTCCTGCATTGGATGAGTGACATTAAGACAGCCCCCCCCCATATTTTCGTCATACATGGTGAAAAACAAGCCGCTGATACATTCAAACTTAAAATAAAAGACACCTTTGGATGGGAGGCCGTGGTGCCTAATTTGTATGAGATCGTAGAGGTGGATATTTAAACGCCTTGCTTTTTAGACAATTTTAAGGAAATTCGAAGGTCTCTATAACGTGCTTAGTGCCAATTTTGCTCCAGTATTAACGATCTAAACAACTTAAAATGGACAGCACTCATTTGCATCTACTGCTCAATCACTTTCCCATCATCGGGACAATCATTGGCACTGGAATTATGGCCTACGGCTACTTCACCCAATCCGACGCGACCAAAAAAGCTGCGCTGCTGACTTGGGTAGCGATGGCGCTTTGTGCTGTCCCTGTCTTTCTGACGGGAGAACCCGCAGAAGAAATGGTGGAAGGCTTGCCGGGAGTTTCTGAAGCGCTTATTGGAGCGCATGAAGAAGCAGCTGAATTGGCCATTTGGGTCATGGAAGCGCTTGGACTACTTTCTTTGTTAGCACTTTTCATCAATTTTAAAACTGAACGCACGACCAATGCCGTGATTGGAATCACGTTTGCACTAAGTTTGGTCACCTTCGGCTTGATGGCCCGCACAGGATATCTGGGTGGACAAATACGTCACACAGAAATTCGTAGTGGTGCAGGTGGACAAGTACCCGCAGCAGAGATCTTAGGAGGTGACAAAGACGACGATTAAGCTATGAGAATATTACTGGTAGAAGATGAGGCCTACATCGCAAACTTCATCAAAGAGGGTTTGGAGGAAGAAGGTTTTGCGGTGGATGTAGCCGATAACGGCAAAAAAGGTCTGGAAATGGCCCTCGAAAATCTGGAGGAATATGACCTCCTGTTGCTTGACTGGATGCTGCCTGGCCTCAGTGGCATTGAGATTTGTCGTGCCATCCGAAAGCAAAACCAACAAGTACCCATTATTTTTCTAACCGCCAAAGACACGGTTGACGACGCTGTTTTTGCACTTGAAACGGGCGCCAACGACTTTATCCGAAAACCCTTTTCTTTTGAAGAAATGCTTGCTCGTATCCGTGTTTTACTTCGCAGTAAAACAGGTGAGCAGACCGTTTTTCGCTATAAAAGCTTAGAGATGAATCTGGATACTCACCGTGTGATCAAAAATGGAGTGGATGTTGAACTTACCCAAAAGGAGTTTGCACTACTTGAATACCTGCTGCGCTACAAAGGAAAAGTATGCCGTAGGACACGCATCATTGAAAAAGTGTGGGACATCAATTTTGACCATAGTACTGCCGTCATTGACGTTTATATCAACTTTTTGCGCAAAAAACTGGAAGACCCGGGTGCAGTGGAATCCTTTATAACCACCATAAGGGGGATTGGTTACCGCATCAATGATGACACATGAAATTGAAATTCAAAAACCGAATTGCGTTTTTTAATACCCTTGCAGCTGCCACAAGCACCTTAATTGTGTTTGTGGCAGTTTATTTCGTTGTATTCCTGACAGCATACAAACACCTGGATGACGACATCAGAAATGAACAGGAGGAGGTGTTCAAAAATATTCAAATAAAGGATGGCCATGTTTCGATGCGTAAAAGTGCTGAATGGGATGAAAAAGAACATGCCGAGGTAGAAATGAATCCGACCTTTATCCAGATTACAGATAGAACAGGTGAATTGGTTTTCCTTTCTGCCAATATGAAAAACAAGTATTTGCCCTTTAACCCTTCCTTGAAGAAGACCTTGTTTTTCAACAATCAATTTGAGTGTAAGCAAATCCGGCAGGGGCAATTTCCGATTTTTAATCAGGATGGTCTTGCTATTGCTCAGTTGAGTGTGGGCATTTCACGGGCCGAATCCGCACTTGTATTGAATAACCTATTTCTGACCTTGTTGATCGCATTTCCGTTGCTGAGCCTGATCTTCGTTTGGGCCTCATCCTTTGCTGCAGCGCAGGGTATCGCACCCATTCACCGCTTGATAGAAGCCGCCAGAGAAATAGACGACCAAAACATTGGCACCCGCTTGCCTTTACCTCCCCGGCACGATGAGATCTACCTGCTGGCTACCACCATCAATGAACTGCTCCTTCGGATTGACACCAGCTTCCAGCGCGAAAAACAAATCACAGCAGACATCTCGCATGAACTGCGTTCGCCTTTGGCGGGCATCCGGGGAAATCTTGAAGTTTTGCTCCGAAAACGCCGTGAGCCCGAACAATACGAATTAAAGATCGAACAGGTGCTCCATGAAACGGACCGGATGAATAAACTTTTGGAGCAATTGCTGCAATTGTCGCGCATGGAAACTGGCAATATTAAACCGAACACCGAGCAGATCGCATTACGCCGCTTTTGCACTTCACTTTTGGAAAAATGGGAGACTTTGTTAGCCGAACACCAATTGACCGTAGAACTGACCATCCCAAATGAAACCCCTATTCTGGCCGATTCCAACTTATTAGAGGTCATATTGGGAAACTTACTGAGCAATTCCCTTAAATACGGATCAAAAGGTACAACGTTGAGCATATCCTGGAACGAACCTACCGCTACGCTTGCGTTTGCTGATAGAGGACAAGGCATCCCCCCGGAACACCTTCCGCACATTTTTGATCGGTTTTATCGCGCAGACGTCTCCAGGAACACAAAAATTCCGGGAACTGGCCTGGGGCTTTCCATCGCCAAAAAAATGGCAGATCTGCAAGGTATTCAGTTGAGCGTACAAAGTGAAGAAGGGCGTGGTACTACCTTTTTCATGCAATTCCCCTTTAAACTTTAAGCGTTTTTTAGAAATCCACTGTTTTCTTTATCGGCAAAGCCCTTGAACGCCATGAACAAGCGGCACAATTTACCCTTTGGCTCACATTGGCAGCAGAGCTCCTTGGAGGCGGGGCTGCGTTATTGAAATGGAACCCGTAATGGGTCAAAATAGCTGCTTTCCTATTATTTACCTTTTCCAGCATAGCTGTAGCGCGAACCGGCTATCTGGGCGGCCAACTGGTATTCAAACATGCCGCAGGAATAGAACTTGTACTATGATTAGAGTGATTTTAATGATTTGAGTGATGCAAATGCTTGATTTCAAAATGATTGAAAATCAGACTTGTTCAAAACCACTCTGTGTTGGCTATAGTATTGCTTCAGCAACCGGATATGTACTTGACGGAAAGTGGTTTGCGAAAAGAAGGTTTCGTGGTTTATTCACCGGGTGACTTTGAGTCACCCGGTGAATAGCGCAAGCGATTTGCATTTTTCGCAAACA
>CANJPT010000101.1 GCA_947476195.1 Lewinellaceae bacterium
CCGTGTACAAACTGACTTTACACGCTTCCGCAACTATCTGGTGGTCGTAAATGCAAAGGGCTACACTTCCAGTGATCGTTTTTTTGTGGTAGATGGGGATGAGGATCTGAATCTGAGTTTCAATATGAAAGAAGCCCCGCCCTGTTTGCGTTCGGGAGGTATCGTGCTTACGACTGAATGGAATACAAGGATCGCCAATGCGACCATTCGATTTGAACACCGTGGTTCAGGAGCCATCGAGACCGTCCGTACCACCCGAAATGGGGAGTTCGACGTCTGTCTGCCTAGAGAAGGAGAATGGGTCGCCAAAGTGGAAAAAACCGGATTCCGCAGCGAAACTTTTCGTCTGACAGCAGGCCGATCCGCTGCTGCTTACGAAGAAGTGCGATTAATGCCGCTCGCCGAAGGCGTAACGGTAGCTGAAGCCATGCCTCTTGCCAGTGGTCTTACAGAAGGCTCCGTCTTTATCCTGGATAAGATCTTCTATGAGTACAACAAGGCCACACTCAACCAGGTTGCTGTACGTCATTTAGAAAACCTGCTCAACTGGATGAAAACGTACCCGGATATGGAAATAGATATTGTAGCACATACAGATGTTCGTGGCGATGCCCAAATGAATCAAGTCCTGACCGACGCACGCGCTAACAACGCCAAGATATTTCTGGTGAATAAAGGCATTGAAGAGCACCGAATAGTGGCTTATGGTAAAGGGGAAACCGAACTCCGCAATCATTGTACCGAAAGCGCTGAATGCTCCGACGAAGAACACCAGCAAAATAATCGCCTCGAAATCAAGATCAGAAAGTTAGGGGCTCCGAAAAAGCCATAAGTTTCAAGGGGGGAAGTTCCAGGTTAGCGAACTTGAAACTTCCGCCCTTGAAACTTAAATTGTCAAATCTCTGCCACTCTTTGGTCAAAAGCCTCCTGGTTGAAGCAAGCGCCGTACCTTAGCTACTGCTACATAAAACAAAAGTATTTGGCTCCAAATCATGCCGCTTCGTTTTTTACCTGCTCTGATTATAGGCTTTTCAATGTCTCTTTTTGCCTTTTCGAGCAAAGAGGATGACAATTCAAGTGCAGGTACGGATGGCCCGTTTGTTTTTTACGCCGGAAATAAAATCACCTTGAAATATGTGTTGCGTCGCGACACTATCTTGCGTACGAAGGTCCTCCATTTTAGCAATAAAAAAGACGTTTCGCTTACCTGCCAGATTCCTGAATCGGGTGACTCCTTCTCCTTTCTGCTTCACGACAGCCCCAATGAAGAGCCAAGCACCTACCCTACCCCACCCCGCTTATTAGCATTGTCTGATATTGAGGGTAATTTTCCGGCGCTAAAAACCATGTTGCTCGGTGCAAAAATCATGAATGAGCATTTCAACTGGACCTTTGGGACTGGACACCTCGTTTTGGTGGGCGACTACTTCGACCGTGGGATCAATGTGACGGAATGCCTTTGGCTCATTTACAAACTTGAAGCTGAAGCAAAAGCGGTCGGAGGTAAAGTCCACTTTATTTTGGGCAACCACGAAGTCCTAAACCTGCAGGGTAACACCACCTACGTCCGCAAAAAATATGTTGAAAACACCAAATTGATCGGTGAAAACTATAAACACTGGTACGACCATAATTCTGAGCTGGGTCGCTGGTTGCGCACAAAAAATGCGGTCGAAAAAATTGGTGACTACGTCTTCTGTCACGGTGGTATCAGCCCGGAACTCGCCCGCACCGGCCTAAGCCTTTCTGAAATCAACCACATTAGCCGCCAAAACCTCGGTAAGCCCAACGAAGCCATTAAAGACGAGGATGCCAAAGCCATTTTTGATTTAAAAACAGGCATTTTCTGGTATCGCGGCGCAGCTAATAACCTCCCTACGGAGGAAGAAATCACAGCAATATTGAAATTTGCCGGAGCCAAGCGAATGGTGATCGGCCACACTGTACAGCCTGACCTTACGGCACTTTATAGCGGGCGGGTAATCTGTATCGACCTTTACCACGAAGAAAATATGCGCGAGGGTTTTATGAAAACTTTGTGGCTGGAAGAAGGTTTTTGCTACGCACTCAATAGTAAAGCCGAAAAATCCTCCATATTCAGCATCTCCTTCCCACGAAAAACAGAATAGATAACTATGAACTAAGAACGATTAACGCCCTGTCATTTACCGTTCATAGCTCCAAGGAGTGCTAACTGATTCCGGGCACGCACCAAATTGTGTTCCGGCGAGTTGATCTTATAGTAGACATCTCCTGCCAGCCAATCTGTTAAGAAGCGCAAGGCTTGCTCCCCTACCATCCATGCAGCGCCGAGCATCAGATTCTCCCGTTCTGATTTACTTAAAAAGCGCTCAGTTTCTTCCAGAAAGCCCCGTTTGAGGGCATCCAATATATCCGTTCGAAGCACTGGTGAGCTTATTGCATCTTCTGAGCAATCTGGTGCGAAGGTCCGAACCATATCTCCAAAATCAGAAAGCAAGGTACCCGGCATCACAGTATCCAGATCAATAACCGCTATAGCTTTTTGAGTGCTTCGGTCAAACAGGACATTACCAGCTTTGGTATCGTTGTGTGCAACGCGCAAGGGTAATTCCCCTGATTTTTTCAGGTAACTGATTTTGTCAAAAATAGGTTTTATAGCGAAAATAACCTCTATTTCAGGCTGCGTATTTTTTGCTCGCTTAGCAGGATCCTCCTTCAAAACTTTCAAAAAAGCTTCCCAGCGACGGTCTGTATCATGAAACCCAGGGATGGTTTCTGCCAATGTTTCTGCCGGGAAATTATGTAGGGCTCGCGCAAATGCGCCATACGCACGGGCGGCTTCGTAGGCTATAAAAGCATCTGTAGTGCCTTCCGGTGCGAATGAATTTTCAAGAAATGAAAACACCCGCCAAAAATTCCCCGCCAGATCATTTTGTAAAAAGAAACCATCCAGTCCAGGCAATGGCTCAGCGATCTGATAAGAATAGTCTTGCGCTGAAAGGTGGCGGGAAACCTGCAGCGTGTTCTCCATCACATCGTCCGGTTGCTTGAATACAAGGTGATTGAGCCGCTGGAGCAGCACAGATTTTTGCTCACCTGCCACTTCGATATTGAGCCGGTAGGTGTCATTTATGTTACCGTTTCCAATGGGTGTTGCATCCAGGAAACGGTCAAAGCGAAAGAATAAGCTGGCAATATTGGTCATATCATTTTATACGAATTAAATCCACCCCTGACTCCCGCACCATTCGGTTCAGCTCAGGCAAATCTTTTCCTTTGACGGCCTGCCATTTTTCCAACTGTTCATCTATGAGTCGAAACAACATTTCCCGGACTTCAGTAGCTTGTTGCGTGGGTGCAAAATCACCTTCAACGGTCTGGCCCATGAGGTTGGCAAGTTTGTCATTCAAACGTACCGGGTAGTTGAGCGGGTCCTGGCTGCTGCGACTTTTCGTCTGGTAGATTGCCTCTTCTACCCCGGTCATTGCCGAATCTATTTTGGCAGCGATGGTTCGGATAGATTTGAGCCCCGGCCCCGCCTCAACTGGGGAGGGGAGTCCGTCGACCATGTTGTTCAATTGTCCACGCACTTTGCGGATCTCTTTGATCGCACGGTGAGCCTCGGTCAGTTTTGCGCTTACGCTTTGTACAAAATCAAACTGTTGTGTAAAAACCTGATTTGTTGGATTCGTGCGCGGATCAGGCAGAATGGTGAACGTCTGCTCCTCCGTTTTACCCGCCGCAGTGAGTCGGACGCGATAAGTACCTGGTACTGCTTTGGGGCCTTCCAGATCGTAACTCCAAAGGATCATACCCTCAAATTTTTCAGCATCGGGATAGCGGTGATTCCAGACAAAACTGTTTCCGCCAGCTTTGAGATCTTCCAGTTTCCCTCCCCGATTCTCCCAGGCAGCAGGAAGCTTTTGAGTAGAAAAAACCTTGATGGTATCGCCGTCATTTTCCAAAACGACCAGGGTCACGGTGTCTTTTTCACCCGGTTTGTTTTTTAAGTAAAAATGAGCGACCGTGCCATTGGCCTGGTTTTCTCCGCTGGTTTTCGAACCTTTATACGAACCGCCGCGCATCCGGTATGCCGGTGCGGGCTGGAATAGGTGCATTGCTTGTAATGACAGATCGCCTTTGGTCAAAAAGTCTGGCGATGCCGCGATCTGGTACAGCGGGGTAAGATCGTCCATGATCCAAAACGCTCGCCCCTGGGTAGCCGCAATGAGGTGATTGTCTTTAATGGTCAGATCAGTAACCGGGACAATGGGCAGGTTTTGCTGAAACTTTTGCCAGTTGCGTCCATCGGTAAAACTGATGTACATGCCTTGCTCCGTTCCAGCGTACAGGATGCCTGGCTGCCGAGGATCGGCGCGAATAACCCGGGTGAACGCTTCCTCGCCGATACCGTCAGTGATCTTTGTCCAGGTTTTGCCGTAGTCCTTTGTTTTGAAAAGGTAGGGATGGTAGTCGCCCTGTTTATACCCTGTGCAGGCGAGATAACAGCCACCGTCACTGTGCGGGTCGGGTTCCAGAGAATTGATCATCGTCCATTTGGGCAGATCGGGCGGGGTCACGTTCATCCAGTTTTTTCCACCGTCACGGGTTACATGTACGAGACCATCATCGCTGCCCGTCCAGATCAGGTCGCGCACCCGTTTGCTCTCGGCGGCTGCAAATATGGTGCAGTAATATTCTACGCCTGTATTGTCTTGAGTGATCGGACCGCCGCTGGATTTTTGACGGCTCTTGTCGTTGGTGGTCAGGTCCGGGGAGATGGTCGTCCAGCTTTGGCCTTCATTCGTACTTACGTGGAGATGGTTGGACGCAGCGTACAGTTTTTTCGGGTCGTTCGGGCTGAAAAACATCGGAAAATTCCATTGAAAACGATACTTCGCGTCTTCCGCGCCATGGCCCATATTGTCTTCCGGCCAAACGTTGATGGAACGGGAAGTATGCTTTGAATGATCTACCCGATTTAAAGCGCCATGGTATTCACCTCCATATACAATGTCATTGTTGTTAGGGTCGATCGCATGATGGCCACTTTCGCCCCCGGCAGTGTTTTCCCAATCCCGGTCGCTGATATCGCCCCCGTCACTGCGGTGTGCAATCCGGATACTGCTGTTGTCCTGTTGCGCACCATATATCCTGAATGGGAAGGCATTGTCTGTGCTGACGCGATAGAACTGAGCGGTAGGCTGGTTGTGATATGTACTCCAGGTAACACCACCATCGTAACTGATCTGTGCCCCTCCATCGTCGCCGATAATCAAACGCTTTGGATCTTCGGGGGCGACCCAAAAATCGTGATGATCTCCATGGGGAGCATATTTTGATTGAAAAGTTTTACCACCATCGGTGCTTTTCTGGTAAGCTACATTCATTACATACACCACATCCTCATCCTTTGAATCCGCATAAATGCGGGAATAATACCACGCTCTTTGGCGCAGGTTACGGTCGTCATTCACCCGGGTCCATTTCTTGCCACCATCGTCGGAGCGGAATACTCCCCCTGTCTGGCTTTCTATGATGGCCCACACCCGATCCGGACGAACAGGACTTACCGTTACACCAATAACGCCGAGGGTATCTTTGGGAAGTCCTTCATTTTGAGTGAGTTCGGTCCAGCTATCTCCGCTATCTGTGCTCTTCCAAAGGCTGCTGCCTGCGCCACCGCTGGACAGATCATAAGGGCTTCGACGTACCTTCCAGAAGGAGGCATATAGGATACGCGGATTGGTCGGATCGAGACAAATATCTACGGCTCCTACGTTGTCATTTATAAAATGGATTTGCTGCCAGGTTTTCCCTCCGTCGCGGGTACGATACACGCCCCGTTCGGAAGAGGCCTTGAAAAGATCCCCCAGTACTGCGGCATAGGCAATGTCTGGATTGGTCGGATGAACGCGGATTCGAGGAATGTGGCGGCTATTTTTTAGACCGGCAGATTTCCAGGTACGACCGGCATCTTCGCTTTTCCACATACCGGAGCCACTGCTGACATTGCCACGAACGGTACTTTCCCCTCCACCAACATAGATCACATTGTTATCGCTGGGGGCAATTTCAATCGCCCCGATGCTTCCACCAAAAAAGCCATCTGAGATGTTTTCCCAGGTTCGGCCGCCATCTTGAGTTCGCCAGACACCGCCTCCGGTTGAGCCAAAGTAAAACAGGTTAGGTTTGCCAGCGACACCTGTTACAGCAGCAGAACGACCTCCCCGGTATGGGCCAACATTTCGCCACTGAAGGGAAGAAAATAGCAACTCATTGACCTTTTGGCCCGGCTCCACCTTGGCCGTAGGGGACACAACTGGCTTGTTTTTTTGAGAAAACAGGAAGGTATTAAGGGCGATACACAGGAAAAAGATGGCTAATCGTTTCATATTTCAGGCTATGTTTTTGGCTGCAAGGATAGGGAAATATTAGCTTTTCGGGTTGATTGAGGACTGGCTTAGAATCGGCTCAATCTGCGTGTTGCATGACTAATACGGTTAAGCCGAAGTGATAGCTTGCTTCAATTTGAAAAAGCTCATCCTCGCTTGTAATGGTAATCTTTCCATTTACAAAACTACTTTTAGCTTTCATGTCTTTGAGCCACAATGCCTTGCCAATTAGATATGCTTCTTCCAGGGTAATCCCTTTCTGAAAGGTTATTTTTTGTGAAGAGCCGCCTTCCCCGTTGTCTATTTCTACTTCTGAACCGTTTTTGAACAATTGTTTGTAACGCTCATAACGATTATCCGATTTGGGAAGATCAACACGCCCACCCTTCTTTTCTGAATTACTGAGTAGATAATTTTCTGCAATGGAGTACCCGCTCATATCGTCAAGATTGGCAGCTGACGCCCGGTATTTGGAAAGATAGCCATCAAAAACATATCCTTCATCCCCTTTGGCGGTACTCACTTTCACCCAAAAGCCATTGATTGTGAAGCCCTTAAATGCTATAACTGAGTAAGGCTTACTTTTGAAATCTATTTTAAGGACTTTAACCACATCACCAAAATTAAGTGTCAGGATGCGTTCTCCTTTGGGGTCAGGGGTTTTGCGCAGCACAAGGCCACTGCCAGCGTGGACAAACAGTTCGTCGCCAGGGTTGTAAACACCAATACCAAAAGCGAAAGATTGGAACAGAAGAAAGGCTGCTACAAACGGAATAAATTTGATCGTCATTGAAATTGATTTGTTTGAAAAAGTGGCTATCCCGAAACTCGGAATAGCCACCAATGTAGTGATTATTATCTTTCTAAAGTGGACCTTAGATCTTTGTAATCTTAAGTATCTTCACGTCGCTATTTCCAAAACGGATCCGGGTAAAATAAATACCTGATGGCAAATCGACCACTGGCAGGTATTCTTCCAGCATTTCACCCGAGGGGATGGTTATACTATATAGTACTGCACCATTGGTCGCTGAAATATCGATGATCACATCGGTTTCATATTGCATAACATTCATGATATGCAGGGATTTTCCTACTGGATTAGGAGCAATAAGCACACCATCTAAGAACGAGAAAGAAACTTCCATAGCGCGGATCTCTGAGAAAGCCTCCTGGCCAGCACTACTCACGCGACGGATGCGGTAAAAGTTTTTGCCATTTACCGGAGTCTCATGCAAGTAGCTGTACTGGTTTGGATTAGAAGCATCCTGCTTGCCCATGATGGTTTCCAGGTTCTTCCAGGAATGCATATCTATAGAATGCTGTATGATGTATGCATACGCTGTTGCCTCTGGGTGAGTTGTCCAACTGATCAACACAACAGTAGGTCCCGTTTTGGTGGCTGAAAAATTTACATTAAAGCCATCACAACCTGGTGTACCTGCAGGTAACACGGTTATAACAATCAGATTAGATTCGAGGAAAGGGCAGCCTTCCCGGCGGGCACAACGCATAAACTTAGCGGTCTCGAACAAAGGACCTGGCGCGTAATTTTCCCCCGTAGCCCCTGGGATTGGAATCCATTCAGGAGGTGCCGGCCCGACTTGCATAAACTGCAACCATTGATAAGAAATCTGACCACTCCCACCTACTGGCGGCAAGGTCCCCACAATAGGCGCGGGCGTTTCTCCTTCACAAATGGTTTGGCCGCAGCAAATAGCCCCTGCATTGATTATGTTGTCGCAATTAGTATGAATGCCAGCATCCATGCAAAGATCATCCGGTTGACCTGCCATAATGGTGAAGGGGTCCGTTTTGCCGTTTGCGTTTACGTCACTGTCTCTGCATTTGTTATTTACATTGCGTTTTTTTGTCCATTGGTATCCCGCAGGTTTACCACTAAACACAAGGATATAAGTTCCTGGTATAACGCAATTGAAGTAGTAATTGCCTATACTATTGGTCGTAGTACTTCCTACAGTCACATCATCAGGCGTGCCAAATATGCCATCTGGGCCTGCCTGAAGGAGCTTGACCGTGATGTTCGGCACCCCTGGCTCAAGCGTAGCTTGTTGGGAGCCATTTTGGTCATCATCATACCAGACCCAGTCACCGATTTTGATGCCATTATTGGTTGAGCCAATGGAAACAGAGGCCGTCGCAGTACAAGTATTAAGATCTGTAATCGTAACCGTATAAGTTCCGGAAGCGAGATTGACGGCTTTAACCGTGGTTTCCCCATTGCTCCAAAGGTAGCTGTAGGGTACCGAACCGTTGGATACACTGGCGGTTGCACTACCTGGCGTAGAACAACTGGCATTTGAAGAACCCACAATGACCACATTGGGCGATAAGGAGGGTGCAATGACCGCAACTGCAGTAGCTGTACAGCCAGCTGCATCTGTTATAGTACCCGTGTAAGTGCCTGCGCCAAGGTTGTTGATGGTAGCCGTGGTACTCATACCCGGATTATTCCAATTATAGGTATAAACACCTGTGCCTCCAGAGCCTAAGATAGTAGCCGAACCAGTATTGGCATTGCAAGCAGTAGGTGAACTGCCCGAAATAATGGCTATTGGAGCCCCTGGTTGCGTGATAGTTGCCATACCAACTGCAGGGCAACTATTGAAATCAGTTAAGGTCACACTGTGCTGACCTGGAGGAAGGTTGGTCGCCACAGCAGTCGTTTGGTTGTTAGCCGATGCAGACCAGATATAGGTGTATGGCCCAGTACCTCCTACCGGGGTAGCGGTAGCAGTTCCGCCAATGGCACAGGTTGCCTGTTCATCAATCGCAACCATCAAGCTTGGTCCCTGGCTTTGCAGTATCGTTACCGTTGCAACGCCAATGCAACCTGAAGCATCTGTGATGGTTACGTTGTGAGGCCCTGCAAGCAGATTGGTTGCATTTGCCGTAAATTGGCCATTATCCCAATGAAAAGAATACGGTGATATGCCGCCTGAAGCGGATGTAGTAGCCGAACCTCCAGTCAAACAAGTTGCAGGGGCTGTTGCCGCAGCCGTTGGAACCAAGGGTGGTGCCGCCACAATGGTCACCATTCCAATACCCTGGCAACCATTCGTAATGTCAACGACTGTCACTGTATGTAGCCCGGCAGACAGGTTAATCGCAATAGCTGTTGTCTGTCCATTGTCCCATGAATAGGCGTAGTTACCCGAACCTCCAGTTATTGTAGCGGTAGAACTACCGCCAATGAAACATCCTGCGGCAGATAATGGCGTAATATTTACATTCAGGGTACTACTATTACTTTCAACCGTAACACTGTTGGAACAGGAACAAGCATTGACATCCGTAACTGTTGCGGTATAAGTACCTGCCGGAACAGCAATGCTTGGACTGGATAGTCCATTGCTCCAAATGAAGGTGTACGGGAGTGTGCCACCTACTGCTGAAATTGTAGCGGTCCCATTTAAGCCGCAATTGGCGGGAAATGTGGCAGGGGAGCAGACCAATTGTGTCGGTTGATCCAGCGTTACAGTTCTTTGGTTACTGCAACCGGCGCCCAAGTCTGTTACAGTTACAGTGTATGTACCAGGGCCAAGGTTGGTTATATTTGCGGCAGTATCGCCATTGCTCCAGCTATAGGAGTAAGGACCAATCCCAGACATAACGCTGATATGTATCCAACCATTATTAGCCCCGAAACAAGTGATTTGATTGTAAACAGAATCCATCAGCCAGATACCTTCATTCCAGAAGCCAACATCGAAGCTACCAGAGACCTTACAATTGTTGGCATCTGTAACCGTGACGGTGTAAGTGCCCGCCGAAAGGTTGCTAATCTTAGGGGTGATTCCACCGTTACTCCATAGGTAAGCAAATGGAGGCGTGCCGCCAGTCAATGCTACCGCTGCATATCCATCTGGTGCATTGCCACAAATCTGGCTTTGCCCGAATACCGTAGCTCCCAAAACGGTCGGTTCGGTAACCATAATACTTCCTGTCCCAAAATTAAGATTAACATCTGCAACCGTCACACTATAGTTGCCCGGGGTCAGGTTGGTTATGGTCTGGGTGGTTGCACCATTGCTCCAGAGAAAAGTGTATGGTAACCAGCCTCCGAAAGAATTGACGGTAGCAGTGCCATTATGAAGGCCGTTGCAGGTGACATTAGTGCCTGTAACGGTAACCTGAATCTGCGCCTGCAAGCCTACAGGAACCAATAAGGTCAACAATAATGCTAATAAAGCATTGCGAATTTTGAGATGGGTTCTGGCAGACGTTTGTTCCATAGGAAACAACATTGTTTAAACTGTAATCGGATTTGATGACACTACAAGGATTAATTGCCACAAGTGACGAATTACTTAAAAAAGCAACCTGTTTTGTGCACAAGCTGGAGGGAACCTTAGAAAGGGCGGGAGATTAATATGCTGTGGTGTCTTATGCGTAGCAAAAGTATGATTTATAGTACCAAGTACATCAATGTGGGGTTGATATTTTCCACTTATGTCGCTCAGATAACAGTTATGAACGGATATTTGCAACGAAAGACACTGCGATACACCATGATTTTTTTTGAATGTATGAGTAATTTTTTGACCTAAAACTATGAATCCAGCCAAATGATCGGTCTCTTTGGCAATATCTTGTCCAAAAACGTCCACTCATTACGTTAATTTATTGCCCCTCCCAACTTTTTGTCCAAAAAGGAGTTTATTTTGCTCCGCCTAAACAACCTTTGCAAGTATCGACCCATCTTTGCAATGGTTTCCCTCATTTGCCCTCGTGAACGGTTGAAAATGACCCAATGACCCCAATGACCCCAATGACCCAATGACCCCAATGACCCCAATGACCCAATGACCCCAATGACCCCAATGACCCCAATGACCCAATCACCCCAATGACCCCAATGACCCCAATGACCCAATGACTCTAATGACCCCAATGACCCCAATGACCCAATGACCCCAATGACCCCAATGACCCCAATGACCCTCCTGTGCCAAATCTACGGCGGGTAAAAACGACAAAAGCTATGCAACGCGACAACTATTCCCTTCTAATCGAGAAGCTCGACGGCTTCATACGCAAATATTACATCAATCAACTTCTACGCGGTGCACTCTACACCGTTGGTACAGTGCTAGGGCTTTTCGTGCTACTCAACCTGGCAGAGTACTATTTCTACTTTGGCACTGGTGTACGCACTGGACTGCTATGGGGTTTCATAGGCTTAAGTGCGGTGACCGTTTATCGCTGGGTGGCACTACCACTTATCCACTATTTCCAGTTGGGCAATGTCATCAATCACGAGAAAGCCGCTATTATTATCGGGGAGCATTTCACGAATGTGAAAGATAAATTGTTGAATATTCTACAGTTGAAGCAACAGAGCAGCAACGTTCTTTACGCTGAACTCATCAACGCAAGTATCAACCAAAAAAGTGAAGAGATCAGGATTGTTCCTTTCCAGGCGGCCATTGATCTGGGTAAAAACCGCAAATACCTGCGCTACGCTTTGCCGCCGGTGATGCTCCTATTGTTCCTGCTTTTAGGCGCACCAAATATCCTCCGCGAAGGAACCATGCGGCTCTGGAATAGCAGTACTAAATTTGAAAAGCCAGCCCCATTCAAGTTTTTGATCAATCCGGACTCGCTCCGTGCCGTACAGTTCTCTGACTTTGTGTTAAACGTAAAAGTGGATGGCGCGGCACTGCCAAACGAGGTGTTCATCTCGCTTGGCAATGTACAATATCGCCTCGAAAAGAACGGCCCTAATTTGTTTTCTTACAAATTCACGAATGTTCAAAAAGATACTGAATTCAAATTATTCGCTTCTGGGGTGGAAAGCCTTGACTATACCCTGAACGTGTTGCGGAAGCCAAACATCCTGTCTTTCAATACTAAACTTAATTTCCCTGCCTACATTGGTCGCGCTACTGAGGAGCTTTCGAACGTCGGCGACCTGGTTGTACCCCAGGGCACCGATATCAGTTGGGTTTTTAACGCTCAAAACACAGACAATCTTCAATTTCAATTTGCTGGAAACGCAGGAGAGGAAGCCAAACGCTTCGATGACGAACTTTTTCAGTTCCGTCGTCGCGCGCTCAAAGATGAAACCTACAAGCTTTATCTAAGCAATTCGATCTTGCAAGGTGCTGATTCAGTGGCCTATACCATCACGGTGATTCCTGACCTTCATCCACAGATTACCGTGGAAGAATTTAAAGACAGCACAAACCTTCGCCTCGCCTTTTTCGCCGGAGATGCTTCGGACGATTATGGCATTCAAAATCTGACCTTCAATTACCAGATCAAAAAAGCAAAAGGCGGGCAATTGCCAATGAATACCAGTAAAATTGGGCTCAAAGATGAACCCTCCTCCGCTAAAGCTACGGTGGGTAAAACTGGTAAACAGACTGAATTTGACTACTCCTGGGACATCAGTAACCTTAACCTCGAACCAGGGGATGAGGTGCAATACTACTTCGAGGTATTCGACAATGATGCAGTAAATGGCTCAAAAAGCGCCCGTACTGGTCTTATGACCTACAAAATGCCAACGCTTGATGAGTTCCGCCAACAACAGGCCGACAACTCTGAAGAAATCAAAAAAGACCTGGAAAAGGCCATGAAAGAGAGCCAGAAAATCCAGGATGACTTGAAAAAACTTCGCGAGAAAGTATTGCAAAAGAAGGAATTGGACTGGCAGACGCGCAAGGAAATGGAAAAGCTGATGAATCGGCAAAAGCAACTCCAACAGCAAATGGAGAAGGCTAAAGAGAACTTCGACCAGAACAAACAACAGCAAAAAGAATTCAATCAGCAAAATCCGGAGCTGCAGGAAAAGCAGGAGAAATTAGAAAAGATGTTCGAGGAAACCATGAACGAGGACATGAAAAAACTCATGGAGGACATCCAGAAGCTTCTTGAAGAGCAGAATAAAGACGAGATGCTGGACAAAATGGAGGAT
This sequence comes from Lewinellaceae bacterium, assembly GCA_947476195.1. Lineage (GTDB taxonomy): Bacteria > Bacteroidota > Bacteroidia > Chitinophagales > Saprospiraceae > M3007. Next base: position 13,321 of record CANJPT010000101.1, read on the forward strand.
ATGCAAATGAGCAACGAGCAACTCAACAAGGAGCTTGAACGCCTCGATGAATTATACAAACAGCTTGAAGTAGAGCAACTGCTCGATCAACAGATTGATCAATTGGATGAGCTGGCAAAGGATCAGGAGGAACTCGCTAAAGAAACCGAGGAAGAGAAAAAAAGCTCAGAAGAATTAGAGAAAGAGCAACAAGACCTCAATAAAAAATTAGAGGATTTGGACAAAAAGATGGAAGAGCTTCAAAAGAAAAATGAGGAACTAAAACGTCCGGAAAAAATTGAGGACAACAAAAAAGAGATGAACGACGCGAAGCAAGACCAGAAAGAGGCTAAAGAAGGGATCAACAAAAAAGAAAATAAAAAAGCAGCAAAAAAGCAGAAATCAGCGGCCAACAAGATGAAGGAGATGGCCAATAAAATGAAACAGGGTAAAGAAAGCGGCGAAATGGAACAAATGGAGGAAGACCTCAAAACCATCCGTCAATTGCTGGAAAACCTCCTCGGACTATCCTTTGCACAAGAGCAAAACAAAAAGAACGTAGAAAATACGACCCTCAACACCCCACGCTACGTCGAACTATCGCAAGAACAGTATAAGATTAAAGACGATTTCAAACTCGTAGAAGATAGCCTCCAGGCGCTTGCCACCCGGCAATTCCAGCTTGAAGGTGTCATTACTGAAAAAGTAACCGAGATCAAATCCAGTCTGAAAAACAGCCTCGAAGAACTCGAAGAACGTCGTACAAACACCGCCAGCGAATTCCAGCATCGCACCATGAAGAGCATGAACGACCTCGCTTTATTACTTGCAGAGGCCATGCAGCAAATGCAAGAGAAAATGGCTTCAGATATGCCGGGCAGCCAAAGCTGTGATAAACCGGGCAAAGGCAAAGGAAAGGGCAAAGGAAAGGGCAAAGGCGATGGAGAACCAAAAGATAAAATGAGTGAGGGCCAGAAAGACCTCAACAAGATCATGAAGGAACTCAAAGAGCGACTCGAAAAGGAAGCTAAAGATGGTAAGGAAAAGGGTGGTAAAGAAAAGCCCGGTGGTGGTGGTGGTGGTGGAACTCAACCTGGCAATAGCAAAGAATTTGCGCAGCTGGCAGCCAAGCAAGCAGCCATTCGGGACGCCCTTCGCAAACTCCAAAAAGAAAAACAGGAACAAGGCAAAGGAGACAAAGCCTTGGACGATATCATGAACGAGATGAACAAGATCGAGATAGATCTCGTCAATAAAAAACTCAACAACGATATGCTCAAGCGCCAGGATCAAATCCTGACCCGACTGCTCGAGCACGATAAAGCCGAGCGTGAGCGTGAGCAGGACGAGCAAAGAGAAGCCGAAGTGGCCCGCCAGCAGCAACCTAAAATGCCGCCAGCCCTGGAAGAATACCTGAAAAAGCGCCGCGCTGAAGTGGAGCAATTCCGGACGGTGAGTCCTGCGCTGAAGCCTTATTACAAGCAGTTGGTGGAAGAGTATTTGAAGGGGAAGTAGGTTTCAAGTGGGTAGTTTCAAGTTGAAAGTTTGGGGTAGGTCAAAGATCTGTTTTATCCCTTAGTACAGCAATTTTCAAGTAATAGCCAAACATGAGTCATCCCGAATTTTGAAATTGACCTCGTAGAGGTTAAATATTGGTAGATATTATGTTAGGATAGAGCACAAGGACCTCGGAGAGGTCTAACATAAGCATTTTCGCGGATTAGATTTACCAATGTTAGACCTCTCCGAGGTCCATCAAAATCCAAAATCCATTTTCTACCAATATTAAGCCTCTCCGAGGCCAAAGACTCCCAAAATTCGGGATGACTCATGTTTTCATTTCTACCTACTTTCCCTTTTATAACTTTGAACCCGAAACTTATTTCTATTTATTCAGCAACACAACAGGCATATCCAACAGCCTAAACTCCAGATTCGCATAGGCCTCTGTTCCCGGATCAGGCTCTGAAAAGGCACAATCAAAGACCAGGTCATTTTTCCCGGCAGGAACCGTCAACTGATCTTGCTGCAAGTAAACCACTTTGAGCCGATTCCATTGAGCATCATATACGATGGCTTCCTTCCCGCCGGCGTATTTGAGGGACTGCCCCTTTTTTAGTTCGACCGGGATATGTATGCTTTTGCTGTGGTTGATCTCCAGTTTAAGGTTGGAGATATCGGCTTGTACAGCCGTAATGATGAAGCCGAGGGCCTGCTTAGGTGCTTTGTTTTCAAAAGAAAAGGAGCTGGACAAGGGCTCGCCTGGCTGGCGTTCTTTTTTAAGGTGTTTGAATTTATGGGAATACACCTGGGTAAGATTTAAGGTGTTGCCAGAACCCTGTTCCAGACGAAATTCGGTGGATAGATCCCGCATTTTTGTTGTTATCTCGTCCGGTAGAACTCCTTTCAGGCGAGCCGTTTCCCAAAGGTTGATCCGGTTTAAAATTACGGCGGACAACCCGTTGCCTTTGACCGCTTTGAGATCCATTACAAAGGCAAAACCGGCATTGTAGGCGGCAGAACGGGTCATAAGCCATTCAATGTCTTCAAGCGTAGTGCTGGCGGTCATTTTGAACCAGCCCAGCATCCCGGGCATCAGGTTGCGTTTGTAGTATTTCTGATTGAGCAAGCGGTACTCGGTCTGGCTTTCCCGAAAACCGGCATACCAGGGCTCTCCCCAGTTCATGCGGGAATAGATATGCCAGAAATAATGTCCCGAGCGGCTGGCTCCTAACAGGAAATGGTTCTTGATATTATCATCCAGATGGTCATACCAGGCTTTGGCGAACAGCGCTTCTCCGTAATTCCCCAGGCCGGTGGAATGCGCTCCTTCCAGTCCGTCGAAATCCAGCATCCGGATTCCGGTAGCATTGAAGACATCCGCGACGTTTTCGGCGATCTCCTTGTTCAAAGCGGCGTTTCCCAGAAACACCTTGTATCCATGATCGGCCAGTTTTTCAATTTTTGTGTCTTGGGGATACGTGTCAGCCTGCGTACCAAATGCACCCCGGGTGCAATCCATCAATTTCCAGGGTGCAGATTCAGAGACCGTTCCATAACGAATGAGCTCATTCCCGATCTGAACGCCATGCAAGTGATTGTTTTCAAACTGATTGAAAAACCCGGGATCGGCAATCTCGATCTCTGTTTGCGTCGCATCGATGGCCTTTGTAAGGACACTACTGCCCACTTTGGCCAGGCGCTTGTCCGGCAAAGGAGTAACGTAGGCATCTTCGGTATTGATGAAATTACTTAAAGTATGGGTGCCCAGATAGATCCCTTTTTGCTCTCCTTTTTGGACGCATGCCTTTAAGCCAGCGATCCCGTTTGGGAAAAAGGCAGGCTTCAATCCATAGTGTCCCCAGGTAATGAAGGGATCGCCATGGTACAAATAATGCATGCCCGCCGCCTGGGCATAGCCCAGACATTCGTCAATATTAGATTCATCAAAGTCCATAATGAGATAGGAGGCATTGATCAGGGGGGAAGTCTTGACCCATTGACCATTGATGGTCGGGTGCGGCAGTCCCTCGGCGAGCTCGATCGCGCCAATAGTGGCCAGGGTCTGATCGGTGGCACAGCCAAACAAGGCGATCTTGCTGCCGATCAATCCGCCATCTGCAAATGCAGGTGCTACATAGCGTTTGTGGCCCCAGTTTTCAATGACCCGATCCTTGCTTCGGTTGCGGGTATAAGCCTGCAAGGTGCTGCCATAATGGGTGGGTTTGGCTGCTTCCACAGAATAAAGCACGCCTCGTTTTGCATGGGTTACGTCTTCAAAGTCTTCCTGTTCAAAGATGTCCATTTGGGGCAGATGGTCGTCGTCTTTCCAGGGATAGCCTCCCAGCGTTTTGGGGTTTAAAGCCTGAATGCCGATCGTAAAGGAAGTATTCTGCACAATTCCGATCGTTTCTCCGATACTTCCGTTGATACCCGTGGCGTAAGGGCCCCAGACGACAATATCCACTGCCGCTTCATTGCTGAGTGCGATGAGTTCGAAGGAAATATGGCTTTCCTTCATTACCACCTGGACCTGAGCAGTCAACCCTTCTTTAAACTGCAATAGGATCCGTGTTTCCTTGGGCAGATAGATCGCCTTTCGGGGCAA
>CANJPT010000102.1 GCA_947476195.1 Lewinellaceae bacterium
TTAAATTTACCTTTGCGCTGTTCGGCAACGGACGCGGGCTTGTAGCTCAGTTGGTTAGAGCAGCTGACTCATAATCAGACGGTCGCGGGTTCAATTCCTGCCAGGCCCACATTGAAAATCAAAGCGTTATCCGGGAAGTCTCGGGTGACGCTTTATTTTTTTACACACAAAGGGCTTCCTCCCCGTCAGGTGTTCCCCCAAGCATACCAATGCACCTCCCCCGCCGCGCTCGGGTCTTTTTTTGACCCAGCGCCACTTCAGCAGGATCCCATGCCAAGTACAAACCTTTTTGATTGCCTTCCGCGTGGTTTGCTCTAAACGCAGTCCCTGGGTTTTAATGGTAAAATTTATGTTCCAAACCCGCCTGTGTTTAGGAAACACCTGAAGGGGCAGAAAAGGCGGGTAACGAGTACCGCCCCAACTTGAGGTCGCAATTTGCGGTCGCAATTTGCGATCACAAGTTTTCGAACCTCAAAGGCGCGGCGGGCAGCTGCTTTATTGTGCTTAAGAGAACACCCAGAGAAGGAAAAATCGAAATAGGCTTATTTCCGCGGCATCGCCACCAAATCAAAACCGATTGCCCCAAGCACTCGCGGCAAGGTGGAAAGGCGTATATCGGCATGCCCGTTCTCAATGCGAAAAAGGTAGGATTTTTTCACGCCGAGGCGGTCGGCTAAATCCTGTTGCGTAAGGCTGTGCTCTTTGCGGTACTCCTGAACTACCGCGCCGACATAAGCTGCAAAAGCGTTGGAATGCTGGTTTTCTCGTGCTGCTGTACCGCGCTCGCCGTAGGAGCGGGAAAGGTGTTCATCGAGGGTAGTGAGATTTTTGGAGGTTTTGGCAATGATGGTTGCTCCCATGATGTTGCTGGATTAAGTTGAATACAAAGGTAACTAATTAGTGAACCTTCTATTTTTCCAATTGCTTGGCATCCAATCTTCCCTTGTCATCCTGAGCGCAGCGAAGGATCTGAGACTAAAGGCTACAAAAAATACTAAATTGATTTATGGTGCGGGGCAAACACTCCGGATCCTTCGCTGCGCTCAGGATGACAAGGGAAGATCCGAGCGTCCTAAGGTCGCAATTTGCGATCTCAAGTTTCAAATCCAACAGGTTCACAATACAGATTTCCTTAATGCCGCCGCTTTCTACTCAAGGTTTTCAATATCGTCGAGGTCTTTCGGGCGGGCAGCGGCACGTTTGGCCTCTAACAAATCAGCAAGACGCAAGGCCCGGGCGGACTCAGGGTTAAATATGTTTTGGCGCATAATCCTCCCGGCGGCGTATCGAAAAACAGGTACGGTCTAGTGGATGCTCTTCCTCCACGTTGAGATTCCAGGCGCGACAAGTCAAATTCCAGGCGGCCGCCAATCTTTCGCGCGCTGGTTTTGATAACCAATAGGCTCGCTGATGCGCGGCAGATTCAAAAGTATTGATAGCAAATGCTTGACGGTCAAGACGATTCATTTCGCTTTATTTTAGACCAAATCAGCTTGTGACGAATGGGTTGATATAGCGCAGCCCAGGGATGTTTGAAAAATCGCCTTCATTACGAGTAAGCAAAACCATGTCGTGAATAATCGCGGTGGCAGCGATGATACAATCGGGCAATTTTGGCTTTTGAGGGAGTTTACGAAGCCAAATTGTTTTTTCCACAATAGCATCGGAAAGGGCATAAACCTCGGAATCCGCCACAAAATCTCGGCACTTACTGGATTCCTCTTCCGTCGGAGCATTCCAGCCAAGGATTTCAATTTTTGAAATCACAGACAATTGAGGGGCTTGATTAGCTGCTTCAGCAATAGCTGCTGCGTTGGAAATTGGAATGTTGCCTTTAATTAAATAAATGACCGTATTTGTATCTAAAAGGTATCGCGTTCCCATTCGCTTCGCATTTGATGAAGGTGTTGTTCAAAGGCTTCCGTATTGAGCGTGGGCATCGAACCAATGTGTTTGCCAAGTGAGGTGTTTTTATGTGACGGCTTTATTGTACCAGTGGAGCGGCTTGTTCCAGTAGGCTTTTTAATACGCTGTTGAAAAGCAATCCCGGATTTTTCTAAAAATGAAATTAAGAGAGAGAGGTCGTCTGGTCTGTTAATTTGTAAAATTATCTCGGTTGTAGCCATGATTTTAAATCTTTTATCCTTCAAAAGTACAAAAAAAAATGAAAAATGAAGATTCTTCCTCAGCCCTCACTGTTTCATCGCCTCACCATCCATTCCAAGCAGCCCCATCATCCAGGAATATTCCAGGGCCCGTTCTTCTAGCCGTTTAAAACGGCCGGAGGAGCCACCGTGTGAACCCGACATGTTTGTTTTGAAAAGCAGCACATTACCGTCCGTTTTCAGATCACGCAGCCGGGCCACGTATTTGGCCGGCTCAAAATATTGCACCTGTGAGTCGGCGAAAGAAGTCAGGACGAGAATATTGGGGTAATTCCCTTTTTTCATATTGTCGTACGGGGAATACTGTTTCATATAATCATACTCGATCTTGTTGGCTGGATTGCCCCATTCGGTGTATTCTCCGGTGGTGAGCGGGATACTGGGGTCGCTCATGGTCGTCAGCACATCCACAAAGGGCACACCCGTGATGATGCCTTTGTAAAGATCCGGGCGCATATTGGTTACCGCGCCCATGAGTAGCCCTCCGGCAGAGCGGCCTTCGGCAAACAGGCGGTCGGCGGAGGTGTATTTTTCTTTTACCAGAAAGTCGGAGCAGTCTACAAAGTCATTGAAAGTGTTTATTTTATGCAACATTTTGCCGTCTTCGTACCATTTGTATCCCATTTCCATGCCGCCCCGGATATGCGCGATCGCGACCACAAAGCCACGATCCAGGAGACTAATCTTGTCGCGATTGAAGCCTGGGTCGTAGCTATACCCATAGGAGCCATAGGCCGTTATATGACAAGGTGCGGAGCCGTCGCGTGGCATACCTTTTTTATGAACGAGTGAAACAGGAACTTTAACACCATCACGGGCGGTGACCCAAACAAATTCTGTTTCGTAGTTATCGCTATTGAAATTGCCAAGTACCGGAGCCACTTTTTTGACCTCCTTCTCCTTCGTTTCCATGTTATAATCCACGATGGTAGCAGGCGTTTTCAGGGAAGAAAAGGAGTACCGAAGAATTTTGGTGTCGAATTCGGGGTTGTTATCCACCGAACAATCGTAAGTCGGTTCGCCAATTTCAATGTATTGGTCGGCTTTGTCGGCCCAACGAATGACGTGAATCTGGCTGAGACCGCCCTTGTGTTCTGAAGTGACCAAGTGGTCCTTAAAAACGGTAAAGTCATCCAGCAGCACATCCTCCCGGTGCGGCAATACATCTTTCCAATTTTCACGACGCGGATCAGATACAGGGGTTTCCATCAGGCGGAAATTTTTGGCCTCCCAGTTGGTACGAACGATAAATTTGTCGTTCCAATGATCTACCTCGTAATAAAGATCCTTTTCTCTGGGGCGAATGGGCTTGAAATTACCATTAGGATCATTCGCATTTAGATATAGAACCTCTACTGTTTGCGTGTAGGAGCAATTGATAAAAAAGTATTGCTCGCTTTTTGACTTGCTGAGGTTAGCGTACTGGGTTTCATCTTTTTCATAATACATCAGCACATCCAGTTCTTGGGGGGTACCGATGACATGCCGCCAGATCTTATCGTTGCGAAGGGTAACCTTGTCCTTTGTATCGTAAAGCAGGGTTTTGTGGTCATTGGCCCAAACGAATGCGCCCCCGATGTCGAAGGAGTCGGGCAGATCTTTCCCGGTGTCCAGGTTTTTAAAATAGACTTTGAACAAGTTTCGACCGCTGTAATCTACCGAATAAGCCAGTAATTGATTGTCGGGGCTGACTTGAATACCACCAAACTGGCAATATTCCTTGCCTGCAGCGAGGGCATTCACGTCGACCAAAACATCTTCAGCGGCATCCAGACTGCCTTTTTTTCGGGTAAAAACCGGATATTCCTTGCCCGTTTCATAACGTGAGACATACCAGTAACCGTTTTTGAAATACGGCACGGTTTGGTCGTCTTCTTTGATGCGCGCTTTAAGTTCTTCGTAAAGTTTTGCGCGGAGACCATTTACAGGGGCGAGCACAGAATCCGCATAGCGGTTCTCTGCTTCAAGGTATTCTGTCACAGCGGGATTTTCGCGTTCGTTCAACCAGTAGTATTCATCTGTACGGGATTCCCCCCAACTAGTGGTCAGTACGTTGGTTTTTTGCTCCGGGTGTGGCGCAGTAGCGGCTTGTGGATTGAATATAGATGGTTGCACGGCGGTAGCTGAGCTTGCTTGAGTAGGAGAAGGGGAATTTTGGCAGGATACCAAGAGGATAACTGCTAGTGGCTGGAGGAGATATTTCATTGCAGTCAAAAATGGTTGAGATGAAAGATGAGGTTTAAAACCTTACCAATTCCGCAAATTGTTCCACACGGTGCTCGATCATAGCTGGAGTTAGGCCTTTTAATCGTTCGATACTAAATTTTTCGACACAAAAAGAAGCCATTGCCGAGCCATATACCACAGCGCGTTTCATGTTTTCAAAAGAAGTATCGTCCGTTTTGGCGATCCATCCCATGAATCCACCTGCAAAAGTGTCACCTGCGCCAGTAGGATCGATCACTTCGGCAAGCGGAAGGGCCGGTGCGAAGAATATCTGCCCACGGTGGAATAAAAGTGCACCATGTTCGCCTTTCTTGATGATCAGGTATTTAGGTCCCATTTCATGGATCACTCTGGAGGCTTTCAGCAAAGAATGTTCGCCCGAAAGTTGTCGCGCCTCCTCGTCGTTGATGGTCAGCACATCTACTTTTTCGATCACTTTTAGGAGATCTGGCAATGCGATATCCATCCAAAAGTTCATGGTGTCGAGTGCCACGAGCTTGGGCCGGTGAGTGAGTTGCTCTAACACGCGCATTTGAACCTGGGGCGTGAGGTTGCCAAGCATCAGGTAGTCGCTTTGGCGATAATTTTCTGGCAGGATCGGATCGAAGGTCGCCAGCACATTCAATTGGGTATCGAGTGTATCGCGGCTGTTAAAATTGCTATGGTATCGACCTGCCCAGAAAAAAGATTTTTCGCCTTTTTTAATTTGCAAACCATCGAGGTCAACACCTCTGGAACGCAGATAGTCAAGTGTTTTTTCAGGAAAGTCATCGCCAACAACCGACACCACGCGCACGGGGTTGACAAAATAGGATGCTGCCAGAGAAATGTATGTACAGGCGCCGCCTACTACTTTTTCTGCCTGGCCTGTAGGGGTTTCGATGTCGTCAAATGCGACAGTACCAACGGTTAGAAGACTCATATTTAGGTAGTCAATTATTTGAATGTGGTCAATGGGTTGACAAATGGATTAAAATAAAAAAGCCACCGCGTTTGCGGTGGCTTATGCGTCCCATCAAGGACTTGAACCTTGGACCTACGGATTAACAGTCCGCCGCTCTAACCAACTGAGCTAATGAGACAATACTTATTGCTTTTTTCTAAAAGCGGGTGCAAAGGTAATTTCTGATTGTGCAAATTAGCAACCTTTGTGCACTAAAAATTTTTTTAAATCTTAAAAAGGATCTTACAAGCCCCGGAACCTGTTCGTTTTGTGCATCCTGTTCAAAAATAAAAACCTGTCGAAATGTCTAATTTGTATCTTTCAATTTCCCTGGAAGTCCAGGCAGCACTACAAGAAAATCGCCCCGTAGTGGCCCTTGAGAGCACTATAATAGCTCATGGGATGCCTTTTCCCAGGAATGTAGAAACTGCATTGCGTGTAGAAAAAATGGTGCGCGAAGCAGGCGCAACCCCAGCAACCTGTGCCATCATCAGCGGAAAACTTAGTGCAGGGTTAAGTACCGCCGAAATTGAACTTCTGGGGAAAGAAGGCGCAAATATCCCAAAAGCCAGTCGCCGAGACCTCGCCTACCTGGTCAGTCAGGGCAAACATGGTGCTACGACCGTCGCTTCCACGATGATCCTGGCGCACCTTGCCGGCATCCGCATTTTTGCGACCGGTGGCATTGGAGGGGTACATCGCGGAGCCGCTACTACGATGGACATCTCAGCAGACTTGCAGGAACTTGCACAGACGCCTGTGGCGGTAGTAAGCGCTGGAGCAAAAAGCATCCTTGATCTCGGACTTACTTTAGAATACCTGGAAACGATGGGCGTACCTGTTATCGGTTACCGCACGAACGCGTTTCCGGCTTTTTATTCAGCGCGAAGTGGGTTTGGGGTAGACTTCTGTTTAGATTCGGCTACTGAAATAGCCAGTCTCTTAAAGGCACATTGGGAGTTAAATTTTCAGGGTGGGGCACTCATCGCTAACCCGGTACCCGAAGCGCATCAACTTGATGCTGATCTTATAGAAAAGACCATTGCTGAAGCGCTTGCAGCAGCAGAGCGGCTAGGTATTCGTGGCAAAGCCATTACACCATTTTTGTTGGCTAAAATTGAAAACCTAACGGGCGGCCGTAGTTTGGAAACGAATATCGAACTGGTATTGAACAATGCCCGGTTGGGTGGAGCGGTTGCGGTCGCTTTGAATGCCCAATCACTACGGCAGGTTTAATTTATACCTTCCCCGAACGTAAGCAAATTGTTGTCAGGGTCAAGCAACGAAAATTCTTTTTGTTGCCAGGGCTTTATCTGCAAATGACCGGCTTGGGGAATATTCATTTTTTGATCCAAAGCCAACTGATACCATTCGTTTATAGCACTGGTTCGGATATAAACCTGCCCGTAATTTTCTTTTGGATCAAGATCTGTAAATTCAAAAAAGTGAATTTGAATGCTGTCTTTTTCTACCATTAAGTAGCCATCGAAGTCAGCCATACCAAATTCCTGAAAACCCAATTGCTTTAAATAAAAGTCCCGTGTAATAGCTTTATTACGCATGGGAAGTTTTGGATGGATGGATGTAAGCATGTTTGGAAGATTCAAGTATAAAATGCAATAAATCTAGCTTGCTATTTTGTGACAAGTCAAAACAACTGTATCAAGCAATAAGAAACCGCTAAAGGCTGTTGCCGTTAAGGCTTAAATCCGCTACGATGGCATTATCCTACGCGTGAACCATTTCCCGAACGGGCAAAATACTCCTCAATTTTTCCACCACAAGATCCACCTCCTCCCGGGTATTGTAGTGCGAAAAAGAGAACCGAATACTCTTCCGGGCCGGATCTGCATGAATGGCTTCGAGCACGTGACTGCCTTTTTCTGAGCCGCTCGAACATGCGGAGCCGCCTGAACAACTGATTCCAGCAATATCCATGCTCAAGAGCAAGAGTTCATTTTTAGGACTGGGCGGAAAAGAGGTACTGAGCACCGTATAAAGGCTGTCGCCGTCGTGGTCGCCGTTGAATTGAATGTCATCAAACTCCTCCAATAACCTTGTTTTCATGTAGTTACGAACATCTGTGATGTGGGCTATCCGCTCCTCCATTTCAGTAGTAGCAAGTTCGATAGCTTTGGCGAGGCCGACGATTCCGTATACATTTTCGGTACCACCACGCATATTGCGTTCCTGTGATCCCCCTTCAATAAATGGCTTTATGGGCGATTCCTGGCTGATATAAATAAAGCCGACGCCTTTGGGTCCATGAAATTTATGTGCGGCACCGGAAAGGAAATTGATGGAAGTCTCCTGCACATTGATTGGGAAGTGACCCACCGTCTGCACCATATCCGAGTGAAAAAGGGCCCCGTATTGCTGGCACAAACCCGACACTTTGCCCAGGTCGATCATCGTGCCGATCTCGTTGTTGGCGTGCATGAGTGAAACGAGTGTTTTTTTGCCGCCAGAATCCGCCAGTGCATTTTCAAGTGCCTTATAATCTGGTCTTCCAACAGCATCCAAAGGTAGCCAAACCGCTTCCACGCCATTCATTTTCTGCTCCGTTTCGATCACATGTATGCCGCAGTGGTGCTCCGTCGGACTGGAAATGATGCGTTGCACACCAAGGTCGCGCACGGCACATTTTATGGCCATATTATTGCCCTCCGTCCCGCCGGAAGTAAAAAAGATATCTCCTGTACCTGCTCCGATACTCTGGGCTACTACCTTTCTGGCTGATTCCAGGACCGCACGCGCGCTCCGACCTTCGGCATGAATACTGGATGGATTGCCATACTGATCGCGCAAAACGGGCAGCATCGCATTGATGACTTCTTCAGAAATTGGGGTAGTGGCTGCGTTGTCGAAATAGACTCTTTGCATGGTTGGACGTTTTGCCAGTTTATGGTGTAGAATCGTTATGAAATTAGGCGTCGGTGATAATTGATCTGTCCCAGATGATAATTCAAGTGTGTTAGCAAATGAAGAAGCATGTATCGGGTTGTCACCGTTCTGCCGTGTTTTTCCAGCGGGTAAATTTTATCAAAATCTGCATCAGTAAAGTCCTGAAGCGTGCTTTTTATCATAATAATAGTCTCGTCCAAGCTCCTGAAAAGCACTTCACGCGACACATTTTGAAGTATAAACTCTGCGTCTCGTTGGCGAATATAGCCAGTGTTTCCCAACACAGCCCCCACGAAATGGTGCAGATTGCCCACCAGGTGCAAACAGAGATTGCCTGCAGAATTGTGGATACCCGAGCGAATCTCCCAAATGGTAGCCTCCTCAGGATACTCATTGATTTCCTCCTTTACGTTGTGCAGTTCTCGTTCAAAAAATTCGAGAAGGATTTCTTTCAACATAAGAATAGACGGTTAGTAAGAATCCAATATTTACTTGACTGACTTCGAAACGTGGCGAAACCAGGCTGCTACTTCATTTCCCCAATATCTGCCATGATCTTCTTTGCCAGATTTTCTGCGATCACTTCTGAATGACTTTCCGAATAAATGCGAATGATCGGCTCTGTATTGGAGGGCCGCAGGTGTACCCAGCCATCCTCAAAGTCAATCTTCAGGCCATCTTCGGTGTTAATCTGTTCCCGATGATATTTTTTCTGCAGGGTTTCAAATATCTTGTCAAGATTCAGATCCGGAGATCTTTCGATCTTTGTTTTCGACATATAGTACTCTGGATAGCTCTGCCGTAGGACAGAGATCCGTTTGCCAGATTGTGCCAAGTGGCTCAAAAACAAGGCAATACCGATCAGCGCATCCCTACCATAGTGGAGTTCTGGCACAATGATACCACCATTTCCTTCACCACCAATGACGGCATTTACTGCCTTCATTTTATTTACCACATTAACCTCTCCCACGGCTGCAGAATAGTATTCACCGCCGTATTTCAAAGTAACATCCCGCAAAGCACGTGTACTACTCAGGTTTGAAACAGTATTTCCGCCGCCAAGTTTTGAAAGCACGTAATCTGCCACCGCCACAAGGGTATATTCCTCACCAAAAAGTTCGCCGTCTTCACACATAAAAACCAAACGGTCTACATCTGGATCTACCGCGATGCCAAGATGTGCCTTTTGTCGTAGCACTTCACTGGAGAGCTGCCCAAGGTGTTCCTTCAGCGGCTCTGGATTATGCGCAAATTGTCCATTGACCTCCCCGTTCAACAGGATACATTGACAACCCAGGGCCTCCAGAAGGGGTGGCACGGCCAGAGCTCCGGTCGAATTGATTACATCCACTACGATCTTAAACCCTTTCGCACGCACGGCCGCTATATCTACAAGGTGGTGGGCCAGAAGCAGTGTAATATGTACATTTAAGTAATTATTGTCCTGCTTATAAGAGCCAAGGCGATCAATAGGGGCATATTCTACATTTTTTTTCTCCACCAGATCCAATACTTCTGCACCGTTTTGGCTGCTTATGAACTCCCCTTTGTGGTTGAGCAATTTCAGAGCGTTCCACTCCTTAGGATTGTGACTGGCGGTCAGAATGATGCCTCCGCCCGCTTTTTCCAGGCATACTGCAATTTCAACGGTAGGGGTAGTGCTAAGGCCCAGGTCAAGCACTGAAATACCCATACTCCTAAGGGTGTTAACCACGAGTGCGTTTACGATTTCACCAGAAATACGTCCATCACGGCCAACTACGATATTGGGGTTGCCCGTGGTATTCAGCACCCACTGGCCGAAAGCCGCGGTACATTCCACAATGTCCTGTGGGGTTAGATTGTCACCGGAGCGGCCACCGATGGTGCCGCGAAAGCCGGAAATTGATTTTATTAGTGGCAAGGTAATTTGGTGATTGGTGATTGGTAGATCGGACCTTAGACTTTAGAAATTAGATTATGACTACGCAAATACATGATTTTTAAATTTGCACAGCACAAGCCCACAGTCTAACGTCCAAAGATCCTATAGCCTAAAATACCCGATTCGGATCAAATTGCTCTAAATAATCGGCCACGCGGCGCAGAAAGGAACCTCCAAGAGACCCATCCACCACGCGGTGATCATAAGAAAGCGAGAGGAACATCATCTGGCGTACGGCTATTACATCTCCATACTCCGTTTCCAGCACTGCAGGCTTTTTACGGATGGCACCCATGGCCATAATCGCTACCTGCGGTTGGTTTATAATGGGCGTACCCATCACATTGCCAAAGGTACCTACATTGGTGAGGGTAAAGGTTCCACCTTGTATTTCGTCAGGCTTCAATTGATTGTTACGGGCGCGGTTGGCTAAGTCGTTCACCTGCCTGGCAAGTCCGGCGAGGTTGAGAAAGTCAGCATTTTTGATGACTGGAACGATCAGATTGCCGCTCGGAAGAGCCGCAGCCATTCCGATATTGATGTCTTTTTTGACGATAATTCTCGTCCCGTCTACCGAAATGTTGATCATCGGGAAGTCGCGGATAGCGCGTGCCACGGCCTCCACAAAGATGGGCGTAAAGGTGATATTTTCACCGTATTGCTTCTTAAATGGATCTTTCACCCGATTGCGCCAATTGACCATGTTGGTTACATCAGCCTCCACAAAGGAAGTCACGTGTGGACTGGTGTGTTTGCTCATCACCATGTGATCAGAGATCAGGCGGCGCATCCGGTCCATTTCAACGATTTCGACGTTGCCACCCATGCTAACCATTGGGCTTTGTATAGGGGCACTACTGACCGGCGCTTGCTGAACCGCGCTGCTGCTGGCTGCTGCAGGAGTCTGTCCGGTTCCACGATTGGAAACGTAAGCCAGAATATCTTTCTTGGTCACCCGACCTTCTTGTCCGGAACCAGAACATGCATCCAGTTCAGCCTGTGTAATACCTTCCTCCTTAGCAATGGTACGCACCAAAGGAGAGTAGAACCGGCCTTCTCCGGATACAATCGGGCCTTGCTGGTCAGACGCTGCTACCGGGACATAAGGCACCTGGGCTGCCTGCATGGGAGTGCTATGGACTGCTGCTGAGGCATGCATGGAGGTGTCCGCAGAAGACACTGCAGATGAAGCATCCGTTTCAAGAATAGCAATGGCCTTATTAATCGCCACGACATCATTTTCCTGAAAAAGGATCTCAACTAAAACACCCGCCACCGGGGAAGGAATCTCAGAATCCACTTTGTCTGTGGCGATGTCAAGGATGGGTTCATCCAACTCAACACTGTCACCGATTTTTTTGCGCCATTTGAGGATGGTGGCCTCCATGATGCTTTCGCCCATTTTGGGCATCACTAGTTCTACGCGAGCCATTTGTAATTGTGGTGAGGGTGCAATCGTGGCGTTAAAATCCCGGAGGCACCTTTTTATTTTTGAAAGTATTTGGTTTAAGCATGTTTTTGCCTGCCGAAGCTAAACCTGAATCAAGGCTAAGGGTGCTAAACAAGCTGCAAAGGTAGCAATTGTCATAGTCTCCAATCTTACTCCGGGCACTCTATGTGTTCAAATTCCAGGAAATGACCAGATTTTCAATTTTTATGTGCATTTTTGCGCCTCCACACTTGTATTTTTACACTCAATAATTTGATAGACAATGGCTTTTGAAGTTGAAGGCAAACTCCTCCGCATCTTCCCGACCGAACAAAAATCTCCTAATTTTGCAGCACGCGAGTTTGTGCTCGAAATTCCTGACGGCAATTATCCCCAACTCATCAAATTTCAAGCAGTGCAGGATCGATGCGGCATTGTGGATAATTTCAGCGAAGGCGACCTGGTACGTGTTTCTTTTGACCTTCGCGGACGCGAATGGAACGGCAAATATCTGACCAACCTCAATGCCTGGCGCATGGAAGCTGGTGGGGGCGAAAGTCAAGGGACAACCACTGAAGCACCCAAACGTGCAAAAGCAGTAACTACAGGAGATAATTTTCCCACAGATCCTTTCCCTAATTACACAGATACTCCTCCGGTAAGTACGGATGACCTTCCTTTTTAAACACAATGTGTAAGTCTTTAGATCACAAGATTTTATGATCCGGCAAGGCCGCCCAAGATCGCTTCTGGCGTGTGGGCGGCCTTGTTATTTTAAAACCTGAAAATGATGGCTTATCGTGGATTCCTCTGGGCTTTTTTGCCCTTTTGTTTTCTGGCAAACGCTCCGGCACAAATCCCTGTTATGACAACCATCGGTTGCCGTTGGCAGGATTCTTTTGTAGAATGGGAGCTATTTTCCACCCCAAGGCAAGCAGATCTGGAAGAAGGGGAGGAGGCTACGGAGGAATTATACGGCACCCTGAAACTCCGCTGGCTCAACGTCCGCGAAGATTGGTCTGAATGGGATTTTGAGCTAGGAAGTCAACGCGGTACCATCCGCCAAAAATGGAAAGACGATCCCCAGCAATGGGAACTCCGCACATACTCCGGTGTGATTATTACGATGCGGACCGCCTGGCCGGGCGATTTTAAAGAATGGCGCGTCTCTGACAATTCCATTACCCTCAACATCAAAAGTAAATGGACCAACCAACTCGATGAATGGCTGGTTCTGGATGATACTTATGGGAATTTTTACCTTTATACGCTTAGAACCCGAGATCCACGCGACTGGGCAATCGAGGATAGGTTAGACCCTGCTATTTCTGAAGAAATGAAATTGGCCATGGTATTTTTGGTGGTTTTTAACAGTAGCCCGAGAACTTAAAATAAATGTGGTCAATGCGAAGGGAAGAGCCAGGCTACAAGGACTATGTCTTTGACTTAATTCTACGTTGTAATGTTAGCGCTTGTCGAGGAATGATTTTTGGGCCGAAAGCGAGCAAAATTTGTTTTAAGCAAGGCAAAATTTGCAGGTGTATACGGCAATCAGGCGTCCCGCTTGAAGCGGGACAACGCTGGATGAAATAAAATTTGCCAGTTGCAGGCTAAAATCCAATGCCTGAACAAGCGCTTAGCCCAAGCATAGATTAACGTCGGTAAAAAGCAGGGGTTTAATAGGTAGTTGACGTAAGAGCGAAATGGCTGCCGATGGCTGCCGATTTAAATTCGTGTATTCGTAGAATTACAAAAAACGGGGATCCTGGCCATCCGCCAAAATCCCCGTCCTGCATAGATTCCGGGCTTCTAATTCCCGCGTCGTTTTGCTTCTTCCTTGTCAGGGGCTTATTGCCCGAATATCCGCTTGAGTGGGCTATCTTTCTTTTCTCCCTCAGGCTTGCCTTTATCCCCTTCAGGGTCTTTGTCCATGGGAGCTTCGCCACCAGGCGTTTCGCCGGGTTTTAGCCGCTTGGTATAGATCAGAAGCAAGGAATCACGCAAGGTGGAGTCCTGTCCTACACCCGACATGAACATCTGGAAAGAATCCGGAGAGATGCTGATCCAGGGTTGGCAGCCCATTAACGCTAATACTTCTGGTTTTGGTGTCGGAAATCTATCCAGCAGGAGTTTGCTGAGTTTTTTATCACTCGCGATCCGGTTCCAAAATCCGCCTACAATAGGAAGTGCCATGGCAGAACCCTGACCCAGTGCCATGCTACGAAAGCGCACCGCCGGGCTTTCTCCGCCTACCCATGCTCCGGTGACATATTTCGGATTGAAGCACATAAACCAACCGTCAGAATGATTTTGGGTAGTGCCTGTTTTACCCGCAAAATCTCCCCGCACATAGGATCTTAGGCGTGCTCCGGTTCCATAATCCACTACATTTTGGAGCATTTTGGTCATTGTAGCCGCCTGATCGACCGTAAGAGCCACTTCATGTGGGCCCAGGCTGGGATCTAAAGCAAGTTCTTTTTGGTAGTCATAGATAGTCTTGCCACGGCGATCAGTCACCCGTATTACCGTTACTGGCTCAGGACGTTTGCCTTCGTTGGCTATGGTACCATACACCTTCATCATTTCGAAGAGTGAGATATTACAGGCACCAAGGCTGATGCCAAATTCACGGGGCAAGGGGGAAGAAACACCCATCTTGGTGGCAAGATCGATTGTTTTTTGGATGCCGACTTTTTCGATAATTTGTGCTGTGACGACATTCACAGAGCGGGTAAGCGCGCCCGCCACAGAGTACCAACCTCCGTACGTTTCGTCCGCATTGTGTGGTTCCCAATCCAGAATCATTTTAATCTCATTGGGAAAATACGTGCAGGGTTTAATCGTATCCTGAAGTGCAGCGGAATATACAATTGGCTTAAACGTTGAACCTACCTGACGCTTGGTGAGCGTATGATCCAATTTAAAATTCTTGAAATGAATGCCTCCTACCCAGGCCCGGATATAGCCATTACTATGCTCCATGGCCATAAATCCGCAGTTGAGCATGCAAAAATAGTAGCGCACAGAGTCCAATGG
Organism: Lewinellaceae bacterium; assembly: GCA_947476195.1. Classification (GTDB taxonomy): domain Bacteria; phylum Bacteroidota; class Bacteroidia; order Chitinophagales; family Saprospiraceae; genus M3007. The sequence goes on from CANJPT010000102.1 coordinate 14,631, forward strand.
GGTCATGGTAGTATCCATCTCTGAGCCACCGTTTTTCCAGGTAAAAACGGTCATCCGGGTAGGCGTTTCAAAGGACTTCCTGGCGTCTTCATCACTTTTTCCGGCCTCTTTGAGCATTTCCCAGCGATCACTGCTTTCCACCTGCTTATCAATCCATTTGTCGTCGCCCCAGGCTTTTTCCAAAGTGTAATTTTTCCAGTGTGCATCAAACTGCTTCTGTAGGCCCTGCATGTGTTTTTGTACCGACTCTTCTGCAAATTGCTGCATTTTAGCGTCGATTGTGGTGTAAATCTTAAGGCCGTCGGTATAGAGGTTGTAGGGTTTTCCGTCTTCGTTTTTCAGATCCTTGAGAATCTTGGGCATTACCTCCGTTCGGAGGTGTTCGCGGAAGTATGTACCTGTACCCTCATTGTTGCTGTCCACGTTGTAGCGTTTTGCACCAACGGGTTTTTTACTTAGTTCATCGTATTCTGCCTGGGTAAGATGGTTGTTTTTGACCATTTGGCGAAGCACAACATTGCGGCGGTTCTGGGCATTTATTGGATTTCGAAGGGGGTTGTAAAGTGTCGTGCCTTTGAGCATTCCAACAAGGGTGGAAGCCTGATCTACCGTGAGATCATTGGGCTTTTTGCCAAAAAATTGCCGGGCGGCTACATTGATACCAAATGCGTTTTCGCCAAATGGGACTGTATTCAGATATAAGCTTAGCAATTGCTGTTTGGTATAAACCTTTTCCAGCCGAACCGAAATAAAATTCTCCCGGATCTTATTGATCACCATGCTTACTCCTGGAACATAATAGTTCTTTCGTGGGTAGAGGTTTTTAGCCAATTGCTGGCTAAGGGTGGAGCCGCCGCCGCGCTGTCCCTGACCTGTCAGAATACCAAAAGTCACCCGAAAATAGCTCATGATATCAATGCCACTGTGCTCCAGAAAACGCCGGTCTTCTGTTGCGATGAGTGCATTGGTGATAAAAGGAGAAATATTTTCCAGCGAAATAGACGTGCGGTTCTCAAAGAAATACTTGCCGATCAAAAGGCTGTCGGCGGTATAGATCTCCGTAGAATTGGCGGTTTCCACTTCAAGTAATTCCTGAGTAGAAGGAAGGCGCCCAAATAGGCCGATCCACACGCCCAGAATCAAAATCAAGAGAAAATTGAAGCCCCAACGGATAAAAGTGCCCAACCAACCCAAGGTTAAGCCAGATCTTGGATTTTGTGCTTTGAAGGTAACCCAAGCAGTCTGAACAGGAAAGGTGATCCTGGCCCAGGCGTCTGTAACAGGGCTCAGTAACTTCCGAACAGGCGCCGTGATTTGTGCCCAAGCGACACGCACAGGCGCGGTTATGGCAGAAAACCAACGACTAAAATTTAGAAAGGCTGCAATGAATGATTGAAGAAACTCGCGCATGGAAAGAGCTAAAAAAGTGGGCGAAGGTACAGATTTATGGAGAATCAATACGTTAAATATGTCGGATATCTGGGCAATAAAAGGGGATATATCAACTCCTGATATCCTGGTAATGTTAACGCGGACAAAGACCTTGAAACCGATAAATATCTGTATTAATATTTTTAAAAAAGTTGTGACAATATTTGTTTAAACAGATATAAGTCTTTTACCTTTGCATCTATGAAAATCGAAGCGGCCATCCGACAATCAAAACCTATGCTTCCCCTGCAAAAGGTGATGATTAACCTCATGTACACCTATCACTGGCAAATGGAGCGCAGCATGGAGATCTTCAAACCGTTTGATATGACCTCCCAGCAATACAATGTACTGCGCATATTGAAGGGACGCCACCCGGAGGCCATCCCGGTAGGGGAAGTGAAAGCTGTGTTGCTGGACAAAAACCCGGATATGACCCGGCTTTGCGACCGATTGGTGCAAAAAGGGCTAATTCAGCGGGATTTTAATTGCCATAACCGACGAGAAGTGCTGTTACAGATTACACCGACTGGCTTGGAATTATTACTTCAATTGGAACCGGTAATGAAGGAAGCTTCCAAGGAATGGGACAATCTTACCCCGGAAGAAGCCGAAACGCTATCTGATCTTCTGGATAAATTGCGCGGATGAACCGCGTTTTTTTGATCAAATATTCGTCTAAACAAAAATTGTTCAACTTTCAATGGAAAATCTAAAAATCAACACTTCTTCGCTACTCAAAGTATCTCCTTTAGCTGCGCTTGCAGCTGCGACGATCAATGCCGTGCTTTATTTTATTGGGGATGCCACGGGCATGATAGACAAAGCGATCGGCATTCCCGGACCTGATGGTGCGGTTCAATCGATTACGCTGGTTCCTGTGATCATGTCGTCGATCATTCCAACCCTGATCGCTGCCGGGGTGCTTTTACTGCTCAATCGATTCACAGAGAATCCGATCCGTATCTACGGAATCGTAACCATTGTTCTGTTTGTGGTGACCTTGGCCAATCCTTTTATGGGCATTCCCAATATACCCCTGAGCATGGGCATCTGGCTGGACTTAATGCACGCAGTGGTGGCCGGTGTAGCCTGGTATGCGTTTAGCAATTACACCAAAAAGTAAA
>CANJPT010000103.1 GCA_947476195.1 Lewinellaceae bacterium
ATGTTTTCCACTTTGATCCGGTCGTCCAGACTCAGGTATTTACGCAGTCTTGATATAAAGACATCAAGGCTACGACCAAGGAAGTAGTCGTCTTTACCCCAAATGGTAATGAGAATAAAGGAGCGCTTCACTACCTGATTGCGGTGTTCGTTGAGTAATTTAAGCAGGTCAGCTTCTTTCTGGGTCAGAGTTTCAGAGTAACCTTCTGTAGTGAGACTCAGATTTTTATAGTCGAACGCATAGTTTCCGACACTGACAGGTTTGCCGGGTTTAAGGATTACGGCGTACTTCGTTCGACGGAGAAAAATATCAATTTTTAACAACAGCTCTTCAATACTAAAGGGCTTGGTCATGTAGTCATCTGCGCCAATAGTGAGTCCATATATCTTGTCCTGCTTCATACTCTTTGCCGTCAGGAAAATGATTGGGACATGGTCGTCAATAGAGCGAATTTCTTGCGCTATGGTAAAGCCATCCACTTCCGGGAGCATTACATCCAGGATGCAGAGGTCGAATTTTTGGCCTGACTGTATGATGTCCATTGCTTGCTTTCCATCGGCACAATAGGTAACATGGTAACCATTGAGTTCGAGGTTGTCACGGGTAACGAAGCTTAGGCTTTCGTCATCTTCCACATAGAGCAGGTTTGCTTTTGAATCGGCCATATTGACGTGATTGGTAAACTAATGATTAGTAGACTTACTTATTCGTATAACGGGAATTTCTGCATAAATGTATTCACAGCTGCCCGAACTTTAGCATGTGTTTGGGCGTTATCAGGGTGCGTTAGCACTTCGTCCATCCATTGAACCACTTGGCGGCAATCGTCTTCCCGCAGGCCACGGGTAGTAATGGCTGCGGCACCCACCCGGATGCCAGAGGTTGTCATTGCCGGTTGTGGGTCGAAAGGTATCAGATTTTTGTTAACCGTAATGTCTGCTTCGCCAAGGATATGGTCCGCCAACTTTCCGGTCACATTTTTTCTGCGCAAGTCTATAAGCATCAGGTGGTTATCAGTTCCTCCAGAGACGATGTCATAGCCTCTGGCAACAAATTCAGCAGCCATTGCCTGGGCGTTTTTTACGACTTGCTGGCAGTAATCTGTATAAGTTGGTTGTAAGGCCTCTCCGAAGGCTACTGCTTTTGCTGCGATGACGTGTTCCAGTGGGCCGCCTTGCATTCCAGGGAAAACGCCACTGTCAAGTATACTGGACATTTGAATGGGCTCCCCTTTTTTCGTGGTCCGTCCCCAGGGGTTATCAAAGTTTTTACCCATCATGATAATGCCCCCGCGTGGGCCACGAAGCGTTTTGTGCGTTGTGCTGGTCACGATATGGCAATGCGGTAGCGGGTTGTTCAATATTTTTGCAGCAATAAGACCGGCCGGGTGTGCAATATCCGCCAAAAGCAAGGCTCCAACAGCGTCAGCTATGGCACGGAAACGGGCATAATCCCAATCACGGGCATAGGCAGAAGCGCCACAGATGATAAGTTTAGGCTTTTCTGCTAATGCAATTGCCTCTACCTTATCCATATCAATACGACCAGTATCAGGTTCTACGCCATAAAATGAGGGTTTGTACACCTTTCCGGAAAAATTCAAAGCAAAACCGTGTGAAAGGTGGCCACCATGGGCAAGATTGAACCCCAGTATTTTATCGCCAGGCTCAAGACAAGCTAAGAATACCGCTGCATTGGCCTGTGCACCAGAGTGTGGCTGTACATTGGCCCAGGCAGCGCCAAATAGTTCTTTGAGGCGATCAATGGCAAGATTTTCTATCTCGTCAACAACTTCACAGCCACCATAGTAGCGCCGACCGGGGTAACCCTCGGCGTATTTATTGGTCAGGCAGGTACCCATGGCATCCAAGACAGCATGGCTAGTGAAATTTTCGGAAGCAATGAGTTCAACTCCGCGTCTTTGGCGGTCGAGCTCTTTATGGATCAATGAAAAAACGATATCAGACATGGCGGCAAATATATAGAATTCTGGTTATTCTTTTAGTACCTTATCAATGCAAAGCGCGGCGGCGAGTATTAACAGTCGTAAATCATCCTGAGCAGGCAGGATTGGGTCGATGGCTACCACATAATTATCTGCACTCGTAAACATCTCTTTGCCTATCCCGGCCCATTTCTTGGTGACTTGAGCCAATTGGCGGCCATCCTGTTCAAAGGAGAACTCCCAGCTGGTCCATTTGCCTTTCAACTGGCATTTTAGCACCTCGTTCTCATCCAGGATATCAAATTTGCCTCCTATAGTTAGGAGCCGCTGGCGAAAAATACCCTGTAACTGGTCATTTTCATCATAAGCCCGAACGATTGATCTGAACCACGACACGCCTTTTTCCACCCGCAATACCGGCAGTCCGGAAGCTACATCCGTAACAATGACCTCAAAAGGGGTCATGTTTTTGTACTTCGAAAAGCGGAGTAGTTTAGTGAAAAAACCTAAATTCGGCTCACGACATTCGAGTAACAGGTTTTTGTGCTCGTCGTAGATATCGTAGTTCGAGGCTGCCTTGAACATGCCGATGTGTTCTTTTACAAAGAAAGTATTTTTTTGAAAAATGAGGTGCATGAAAAAAAGGTGTATCGTAAAAAAATAGAATTTGGCAAATTTAGAATAAAAACAATGTTTTGGGCCCGAACCATTCAAATTGTTTTAGAAAATTGAAAGGGGTTTAGATGAAAGCCAGATAACTACAGGTTTGAAAATCATACATAATCTTCAAACCCATTGTTATTAAACTTTCCTCTAAACCCCATAAAATCACTTCAGACCAGGCTATTTTATTTTTTGATCAAAGCCTTCAGTACCGCCTCATCGATTACTACCGGGTACTCTTTGCGAAGGTCTTGTATCCATTTTTTCTCCAGATAGTCTTGGTAATCAGCTACTGCATAGCCACGAGCCTCAGAAAGTACCTTTGTGGTGGGAGGAACGATCTGTTCAATTTTGAGGAAAGAGGCTGTTTTCGTGCCTGCATCTGATTTTGCCGTGGTCATATCACCAGCGTTCCATAAGGTGCCAAGGTCTTTATTTTTATCCTTTTCGTACATTTTCTCCATTACAGATACCAACTCAGGTTTTCCTTTTTTGTTGAATTTCTTCAGTACTGCAGCGGTGGGCTTTTTACCCGCAAGTGCTTGTACGCTGGCAAGTACTTTAGGGTCGTCTGTTTTGATTGTGTAAAAGGTTACACGAGCGCGCTCGTTCCACTTGTACTTCATAACGAGTTCTTCGTTGTAATACTTTTGGAGTCCAACCGAGTCATTGTTGGCGCGATCCCAGACGTTCTGTTTCAAGGCTTCGAAAAGCAGAATACCCTCTTCGTATTCACGCATCAAAGATTTGAATTCAGGGTATTTCCGATCCAGCTGGCTCTCTTCGAAAGACATAGCGGTTTCATCTCCCCAGGTTTTGTACAGTTTGTTGATGGTTTCCTGAACCGGATAGCCTCCACCGCGCATACGTTCACGACCTGAGCGCTGGCAATAATCTTCGAAATCAGCCACGGTATAGACTTTATCCTTGCCATAGCTGAAAAGTACGTCTTGTGGCTTAGCAGGGTCAGGCTTCCATTTGAACGTGTGAAAAACTGTGTCTGCTTGTTTAGAGGTCCATGCAGCCAATACTTTAGAGTCTTCAAAAAAGTTGCCCTCTTTTTTGATCTTTTGAATGATGGCCTGTTTAGCCAATTCACTTCGGCTATCGCGTTTTACACGTTCTGAAAGTCCGCGTTTAAGCTGGTCGAAGGTTGCAATCGGACGGCGGCTTTTGCGCTGAATGATGTGCCAGCCAAGGGTGGTTTCTACGGGTTTGGAGTAATCACCATCATTTTCGATTGCGAATGCGGCATCTTCAAAGACTTTTTGGTAACGATTGATGCTAAAAAAGCCAATATAACCGCCTTTACCTGCCGTGCTTTTGTCGTCGGAATAGCTTTGGCACACGTTTTCCCACTTACCACCAGCCTGAAGTGCATTATAAGCACTGTCGGCACGCATCTTTTTTAGTTCGTTTTTTTCCGGGGTATCGCCTTTCCGGATTAGGATTTGATTTACTTCTATCTCCCCGCGGGCAGGACGGACGGCATTGATGCGAAGAAGGTGGTATCCTGCATTGGAACGGACCGGGCCGAACATATCGCCGGGCTTACCAGCGTAGATGGTTTTTTCTATTTCATAATAGCCATCTGGCAGCATTGCCGTGATGAACCCAAGATTGCCACGGGTTTGTTTTGCAGATTTTTCTTCCGAGCTATCATAAGCCATTTTATCAAAACTGACGCCTTTAAAAATCATTCTGGACAAATTTACCGCCCGGTTGTAGGCTCGGAGGGTATCCGCGGCGGGTTTGTTACGGTCACAATTAATAAGGATATGACTTACATCCACATCTAGAAGCATGCGGTCGTATGCTTCACGGATAAGCTTTTCAGTTACCTCTTTGTCTTCCAGATAGGATTTGGCCAGCTGCTTTTTATAGCCGTCCAGTTCGCTGTTGAGGGAAGCTATTGTGTCCAACTGCATGTCGCGGGCTTTTTGGACCTTTAGCTTGAAATTTGTGTAGAGATCAAGGTATTCGCGCAGGCTTTTTTCGGAAAAGTCAGCCTTGTCCTGGTTGGTCTTGGAATAAATGTACTTGAACTCCGAAGCTGTTACAGGGTTCCCTTTTACAGTGAAAAGGGGCGCATCATTTTGGGCAGAAGCTGAGCAGGCCAGAAGAATCATAGCGGCTACAGCAATCAGGTTTTTGAACATACTTAGCGGTATAGAATTGGTGTTTTTAAGTAAAATTTACCCTAAATTAAGCAGTTATCTCTCCTTCGGCAAGCCTTAGGGGAGTAAACGGGATTTTAGAAGCATGCAAAAGTAGGAAAGCGCACCCTAACTCAGCGGTTGCGCGTAATTTTTAAGAAATATTAACAGCGAAATGATAATCTAGGGCAATTAGTGGGTAATCACACTAATACTTTTTCACGAATTTTGCGAAAGATAAATAATAAAAAAGCAATCGTTTCTTTCTGTTCTTTGCGGTATAAAACTGGCATCCTTGATCCATGAAAAAAAGAATCTTTTTCGCGCTAATACTCCTTAATATAAGCCTAGTCCCTGGCTTTGCTCAATTGTTTTCCAAAGTAATCAGCTCACCGAACAACAAGGTTCAGGTCTCCTTAATACTCTCTGAAAAAGGTGAAGCAAGCTACAAAGTCAGGTTTCAAGGGAAGGACGTAATTGGTCAATCCCGGCTCGGCCTTCAGTTGCGCGGGCATGATCTCAGCTCCCGTTTAAAATGGGTAGGTGATGAAACTACCTCAGACAAAAATACCTGGAAACCTGTTTGGGGTGAGGTAGATGAAATTGTGGATCAATACAATGCTTTGACGCTCAAATTGGTCACTTCGGATGGCCTTCATTTCGATATCGTTTTTCGGATATACAACGATGGAGTAGGGTTTCGGTACGAAGTCCCGCAAAAGGATAAAATGCACGAAATCGTAGTATTGGATGAACTTACGGAATTTAAAATGATCACCGATTTATCCACTTGGTGGGCACCAAGCGACTGGGATTCCAATGAACATTCCTACACGCATTCGCGAATGAGCGAAATAGATGCGACCTGGCATCTCAGTGATATTGAGCCATTCAACCAACACATTGTCGATGTTCATGCCGTACAAACACCAGTAACCATGCAGACAGAATCGGGGACTTACATGTCAATTGCCGAGGCTGCTCTGGTGGATTATGGGGCCATGCACCTTGAAGTCGATCGTGTGGCCCTCAGGCTTAAAACTTTTATCATCCCTACGGCTGACTCAACAATTAAGTCGGTCAACCAATTGCCATTCCATACGCCCTGGAGGGCTGTCCTGCTTAGCCCGGATGCTGGGGGGCTGCTCACCAATCATTTGATCCTGAATTTGAATGAGGCTTGTAAGATCAAAGGGGACTTATCCTGGATAAAGCCACAGAAATATGTCGGGATCTGGTGGGAAATGCACATTGGAAAATCTGGCTGGAACTATCGGGATAAGGACGGAAAGCCCACGGGTATTCACGGCGCCAACACCGCAAACGTAAAACGTTATATAGACTTCGCTGCGAAAAATGGTTTTTCGGGGGTGCTTGTGGAAGGCTGGTATGAAGGCTGGGAGCAATGGTTCAATACCAATAAGGACGAGGTTTTTAATTTCACCAAGCCTTACCCTGACTATAATATGCCGGAGATCAGCCGCTATGCTAAGGAAAAAGGAGTGAAAATTATTGTACACCATGAAACGTCAGCTGCAGTTCCGAGTTACACAAGGCAAATGGATTCTGCCTATGCCTATATGAAAAAATATGGTTTCAATGCCATCAAAACCGGGTATGTGGGCCATATTATTCCCAAAGGGGAGTGGCATGATGGCCAATTTATGATCAATCATTACAACCAGGTATTGCGCCGTACGGCTCAAAACCAAATCATGGTGGTTGCTCATGAACCGACGCGTCCAAGTGGCTTGCAACGTACCTGGCCCAACTTAATGGCCTGCGAAGCCGCTCGAGGTCAGGAATATAACGCCTGGAGCAAGGGGAACGACCCGAGCCATGAACTTACACTCATATTTACGCGGTTTTTGGGCGGACCGATGGACTACACCCCGGGCATTTTTCAGGTAGAATTGGATCAGTATCGTGCTTTAGACCCTCTTTTTGATCAATCAAAAGCCAATCGGGTCCGTACGACGGTCGCAAAGCAACTCGCGCTATACGTCACGCTTTACTCGCCAATTCAGATGGCAGCCGATTTGCCAGAAAACTATGAAAAACGCCCTGATGTCTTCCAGTTCATTCGAGATGTGCCTACCGATTGGTCTGAAACCAGGATATTGAATGCTGCAGTAGGCGATTATGTTACCACCGCCCGGCGGCAGAAAAATACAAGTAACTGGTTTATTGGTAGTATGACCGACGAAACGCCCAGGCATTTCAAAGTAAAACTGGATTTTCTCGAAGCGGACAAAACGTATGAAGCGACGATTTATGAAGATGGGAAAGCCGCGCATTACCTGAACAATCCATATCCTGTGAATATCCGTAAAGTAAGGTTGCAGAAAGGAGCATCTCTGAAAATCAACCTTGCAGCTGGCGGGGGCAGTGCAATTTCGATTATTCCAATCAATTAACCTTAAAAAATGAAGCCCGGTCGTGGTCCACCGTGCTTCCAGCCTTGCTTGCGGCCGTATGTGTCAGGGATGCCCCTGAAAATTTGTTTTTTGAAATTGTTTTACAAACGGGTTGATTTAACTTGGGGCAGGGTGGTTATTCTTTCTTTGTGTCGTATTAGTTGTCGTTTAAGGGTGTCGGCGGAGGCTGTGATGGCGGATTCAAATGATCTGCCTGTTTTTTTGTCGATCAACCAACCGCCAGGAAGCAGCAGTTTTACTTCGATTATTTTTTCGTGAACAGGGCCTCCACTATCTTGTAGTTTGAGGAAAACTTCGGCTTCAACCTCTCGATTTTTGTCAAAATATCGATCCAGTCGCGTGAGTTTCTTCTCAATGAATTCTACTAACTTGGCATCAACACGGAAATGAATCGACTGCACTCTTACTTTCATCATAGCGTAGCGAATGTTTAATGGTTAAGGATGCGAAGGAACTGATTTGGCAGGGTTGAATAAGGGACGCTAAACGACTGAATTGGGTTGTACCCTTGGTGTCTTTTAACATGCCCTATCCTTTCCACACTCAATGGTAATAGCATCTGAATTCATGGGCAAATTTTTTTTGTTAAATTTTACATTTATTTATTCTATGGAATTTAATTCTTTTAAAAAATAAAATTAAAGAATTAATAAAATAATAAACGGTTAAATAAAGTCAAATATTTGTCTAAAAAAATTGTAAATATTCTCAGAATTGTTCACCTTTATTCCTTCGAACTTGTTCGGGAATTGTTTAAGTCAGATTCATCCTATACTACACTATGTCAGTCATTCAAACTATCTCTGCGATTACCCCGGAACTCAAATCTGACATTCACCGGGTATTTGCCCTTCAGCAGCAATACCACTGGGAAGTGGCACGCAGCAATGCTGCACAACGCATCACAAAGCTTCGCCGCCTTTATAAGGCTATACTAAGTCGCCGAACCGAAATTGAAGCGGCCATGTGGGCTGACCTTCGCAAAAGTCCAACGGAGGTCAGCATCACAGAACTTGGGGTTGTGCTACACGAGATTCGCCATGCGATCCATCATTTACAGTCCTGGATGACTCCAAAGCGTGTTGGTAGTTCGCTCACCCTTTTTCGAACGAATGCGGAGATCAAGTATGAGCCTAAAGGTGTTTGCCTGGTGCTTTCGCCCTGGAATTTTCCTTTTAACCTAACATTAGACCCGCTCGTTTCGGCTGTTGCAGCAGGTAATTGTGTAATCCTGAAACCCTCTGAATTTTCCCCGAACAGCAATGCGGTCATGCGCCAGATCGTAACCGAGTGTTTTGCTCCGGAAGAGGTTAGCCTTTTTGAAGGGGATGCTACCATGGCGCAAGAATTACTCTCCCTGCCATTCAATCATATTTTTTTTACCGGGAGTCCACAGGTAGGCAAGATCGTGATGCGGGCTGCTGCCGAACATCTCGCTTCGGTTACGCTTGAATTGGGTGGCAAAAGCCCTGTGGTGGTTGACGAATCGGCAGACCTAGATACCGCAGCGGCTAAGATAATTTGGCTAAAGATCATCAACGGGGGGCAAACCTGCATCGCACCGGATTATGTCCTGGTACATGAAAGTTGCCAGGCTAAACTGTTAGAAAAAATGAAGGCTAAGATCCAACAGTTTTATGGAAACACTCCTGCGGAGATGCGGGAGGGACCTGATATGTGCCGCCTGGTGCATGCCAGGCATTTTAGTCGGGTAAAAGCCTTGCTCGATGATGCGATACAACGGGGCGCAAGTCTCGATTTTGGAGGTGAAACCGTTGAAAATGAACGCTATATCGCGCCTACAATGCTAAGCAATATCCCGGAGGATGCCAAGATATGGGAAGAGGAAATATTTGGACCAGTCCTACTTGTTCGTACCTATAAAACCCTGGACGAGGCCATCAGTTATGTGAATGCGCAACCGAAGGCACTTGCCATGTATATCTTCTCAAAGGACGACCGATGTATCCATAAAATCATTACTGAAACCCGCTGTGGAGGGGTTACGGTAAACGATTGCGGTCCACATTTTTACAATTCAGAGCTGCCATTTGGTGGTAGCAATAACAGCGGGATCGGCAAATGCCACGGCGAATTTGGTTTTCTGGAGTTTACCAATCAGCGTGGGGTCTTGTACCAGGCACGCTGGATGCCAACTACTAAATTTTTCTTGCCGCCTTATGGCGGTAAATTGAGGCAATGGATCCTGGAAGGGGTGGTGAAATGGTTTTGAGTGTTTGGAAAAACGGTCTAGAATACGGATGGCACGGATAAGACACGGATTTTATTTTGCTACATCTTAAATCCGTATCTTATCCGTGCCATCCGTGTTCTACTACGTTTAAAGAGGCCGACAGGCTTTTGGGAAATTTCCAACCCCTGACCCTCACCACCTCAATAATTCAGCAATCGCTTTCCCAACCTTTTCAACTGAAGGGATCATTGTCTGTTCCAGGATCGTATTCAGCGGCACCGCCGGCATATTCTCAGCTCCAAGGGTGCGCACGGGTGCATCTAAATTATTGAAACAGTGCTCCTGTATCCTTGCTGCCAGGGTCTGTGCAAAAGAACCATTTACTTGCTCCTCGGTCACGACCAATACTTTTCCATGACGCCGGGCCGCTTCATACATGGCGGCTTCATCCAGCGGGCATAAGGTGCGCAGGTCAAGGATTTCGATCTGGCCGGGAAACTGAGCTGCGGCATTCAAAGCCCAATGTACCCCCATTCCATAGGTGATAATGGCAAGGCTTTCGCCCTTCTTTATGGCTTGATCTTCTGCCAATAAGGCGGTTCTCGCTTTGCCAAAAGGAATGATATAATCTGCATCTGGCTCTACGGTTCGGGCAGCTTCCGTACCAGGTACTTTGCTCCAATACAAGCCTTTATGTTCAAAAATAACGACTGGATTGGGGTCATGCCAGGCTGATTTAAGCAATCCTTTCAGGTCGGCGCCATTGCTTGGATAGGCGATCTTCACGCCCCTTATCTGAGCTATTACACTTTCCACACTGCTGCTATGGTAAGGGCCACCGCTGCCATAGGCTCCGATGGGGATCCGAAGCACGCAACTTACCGGCCATTTGCCGTTTGTCAGATAGCAACTTCTGGATACTTCAGTGAAAAGTTGGTTCAGTCCCGGCCAGATATAATCGGCAAACTGTATCTCCACGATCGGGCGCAGGCCAATCGCACTCATGCCTGCTGTACTGCCTACGATGAAGGCCTCCTGAATGGGGGTGTTGAACACGCGGTGATCGCCAAATTTTTCAGCCAAGGTAGCTGCTTCGCGGAATACACCTCCAAGTCTCCGGCCTACATCCTGGCCATAGAGCAAACATGCAGGATATTCCCGCATCAATTCTTCAATGGCAAACAGGGCACAGTCCACCATTACCTTGGTTTCGCCATTGGCCGGACTGCGTTCGCCACGTTCATCGGTTATGGGGGTAGGGGCGTAGTCGTGGGTGAACAGGTCTTCCGATCTAGGATCTTCGGCGTTTTTGGACGATTCAAAGTCTGCTGCTACAGTTGCAATAGCCTCTTTTTCAAGGTGTTGGATATCTGTCTCCGTAAAGCCATTGTCAAGGAGTAGTTTTTTTAGGATAGGGTAGGGGTCTCGCTTTTCATGTTCTTCCAGGTCATCGCGGTACCATTCTTTGCGCACTCCGGAAGTGTGGTGGTTGAGCAAAGGCACCCGGGCATGGAGCAAAAAGGGCCTGCGTTCGCGCCGGATCTTTTCCAGAATGTCTTGGACGGTTGTCCAGCACTCAGCAAAATCATTGCCCTCGATACTTACCGCTTCAAGCCCTGGAAATCCCCTGGCATACTCGGCAGCATTGGCCACCCGGGTCTCGGCAGCATTGGCCGAGATGTCCCAGCCATTGTCTTGCACGAGATACAGGATCGGCAGTTTTTTCAACACCGCCATTTGGAAAGCTTCTGCAATTTCACCTTCCGTAACGGAAGCATCGCCGAGGGAGCAAACCACCAGACCTGGCTCACTGGCATCCGTTTCTGTACGCAATTGGTGGTGATACGGGTACGGATTATCCAGATTTACAAGGGTTTCGGTATGGTATGTTTTGCCATTTTTGGAGCTGCCAAAAGGGACTGTTCCCATTTGCGCATGATACCAGAACCCCATGGCTGCGCCGGTGGCCGGAATGGCCTGCATGCCGGTTGCGCTGCTTTGGTGTGGGATCTTTGGATAATTTTCGTCGCGCAGAGAAGGGTGGCAATAGTAGGAGCGGCCGCCTGAAAAGGGGTCGTCACGCTTGGCCATGAGTTGCAGCATGAGGTGCAGCGGGCGAAGGCCCATCCCAAGCAGCATGCTGTCGTCCCGGTAATACGGATAGGCGAAATCCTGTGGATGAAGCTGCATTCCGACCGCGAGCTGAATAGCCTCATGTCCGCGAGAAGTGGCATGTACGTACTTGCTCACGAACTTGAAATTAGCCTCGTAGATATCGGTCATCGCTTTGGCGGTAGCCAGGAGGCGAAAGGCTTTTTCCAGAATATCTTTTGGGATAGGCGCTTGCTCGCCCGATTTTTGAACTTTCTTTGTGGTGGTTGTTCTGCTTGTCACGACGGGTATGTTTGTATGCCGCAAAAGTAGTCCAATGTATAACGTCCAAGGTCAGTAAATATCATGAAACACGGTTTTATACTGGGCAAATTTGCCCCATTCCATCAGGGACACGTATTCCTGATCCGTCAGGCGCAGTTACAATGCGAAATCCTGACTGTTCTGGTCACTTCCCGGGAGGAGGATGCAATCCCTGGCTGGCAGTGTTATCACTGGGTGAAAAGCATGTTTCCGGAACTGGATGTGCGGCACCTTATTGGATCGCATGAACCTTCCGGGGAGCGCATCATGCAAAATCTGCCTGCCGGGACCTCTATCCTATTTGAGAGCGGCGTCGAACACCGTTTTCTTGCACAAAGTCTTGGAATTCAACACATTTTAATTGACCCGAAACGAAAGCATTTTCCTGTCCCAGGCGCTGAAATCCGAAAAGATCCGTTCCGGTATGTGGAGCTGCTGCCTCCAAATGTTCGGGCATACTATATCAAACGCATAGCCTTGGTTGGTCCTGAAAGTTGCGGGAAAAGTTATCTGGCAGAAAAATTAGCCCTGCATTTCAACACGGTTTTTGTGCCGGAATACGGCCGCACGTACTGCGAAAAATTCGGCATGGATTCTACCCCGCTGGATTTTGCCCACGTGGCTGGCGGGCAACTTTACCACGAGGATGAAATGGCCCTGGAAGCCAACCAGTTGCTTTTTTGCGACACGGAGTTGATCGTTACCCAGGTGTGGAGCGAAATTTATTTTACCGGAAAATGTCAGCCCTGGATCTTTTGGGCAGATCATGTGCGGCGCTACGACCTTTTTCTGTTGTGCGCGCCGGATATTCCCTGGGTGAATGATGGACTCCGGGAATACGAAGGTCATCGCGCATGGATGTTTGAGCGGCTACAACAAGAATTGGAAAGTCGCGGGTTGAACTATGAGATCATTCAGGGCGGATTTGAGGAGCGGATGGCTTCGGCAATTCAAGCCTGCGGAACATTCATTCGAATAAATGCCTGATGCAAAGCTTCCGGGCCTGATTTTGTCATCGCCTCGCTAAAACCAAAAGTCAGTTCTGTTTTGCCTGCTTTTAACTGTTCGAAAATAGCTGCGATAAAATCGCTTACGGGAGGAGCATAATCGTGAAGCCCTTTGCCACCAAGATCCGTGTTGAGCGCGGGGGGGATTATTTCAATGACCTCAATATTCCTGGAACTCAATAGTTGGCGCAGGGAAAGCGTAAAAGAATGTAAGAATGCCTTGGTGGCCGAATACACGGGTGCTTTAATAAGTGGAACAAAGGACAAGCCGGAACTTACATTCATGATCGTCGTCAGCGAATCCAGTTGGATAAAAAGGGAGGATAAATGAATCGGTGCTTCAATATTGATCGCTATTTCAGCCTGGGCGCGGACATAAAAGTCTGGATCGGAAACGGACATCCAGTGCTGGATCCCTGCGTTATTGACCAACACATTCAAATCAGGATGATTCTCTGAAACCCATTGATACAGCGCTTCTCTTTCTTCAGCGACCGACAAATTGCACACTTTGGTGATCACGGAAGGGAATTTGTCCGACACTTCTTTCAAGGCAGACTCCCTTCTTCCGCAGATGATCACGGTGTTGTTTTCCTGGATAAAACGTTCCGTCAGACCGAGGCCAATGCCCGTGGCGCCGCCGGTGATCAGTATTTTGTTGTTGGAGATGTTCATGGGTAGTATTTTGTGTTTGTGGACAGCGTTTGTGCTGTTGAAGGTGTGCCGTTTTAGCGCACTATTGGCAGGGGGGGGTGAACGATTCGCAAGAGGACAGGCAAATGTAGTGAGCCCCCTTCTTTTGGGCTTGTAAATCTGATAAAAATGCCGTGCGGATTTCGGGTGAAGGTTCATTAAGATTTGGATAGCCTTTTGCAAGAGTAGGTTCGTTGTATAGGGTTGTTTTTACCATTAAAAGCTCAAAACTAAAAAGGGCTACCTCCGGAAAAAAGTAGCCCTTTGTTAAGGTGCGACGCAATTCAACCTACCTTCACCGAAGTCATGGTCAAAGCCCCCGCCACCGCCCGGTCGTTGAACAGAGCCACTTCCTCGTTCTTTTGCTGCAAGGACAACGAATAAAGCAAAGGCAGGTTCCAGGCAAGACCCGGTAAATTTTTCCCTTCGTGACGAAACTGACGAAGGGCGCTTTGAAAGTGGTGGATTTGAAATCAATGAAATGCTCCAAATTTCCTGCAATGCCGACGATCAGGTCCTCAAAATCGTTGTGGTGCGGGCGCTGGGGGCGGCGGCGATTTTTATTGCGTCTGCCTCCCTTATTGTAAAGATTTGGAATGGCAGGTTCAATATTTGTGGATATTTTTTATGGTTGAACGTTACCACTGACGACGTGTCGACGTTTAGGAGGCATGATAGGTATGTGGATAGTTCGTGGCTATTATATTTCTTCAATTTCACCTACTGTTAATCCCGTTATTTCTGATATTGTATTTACATCCATTGCTTTTATCTTCATTTGACGGGCAATTTTAAGTTGTTCTTCTTTCCTTGCCTTTTCAAGCCTTAATCTATCTTCTGTTTCTCTCAATCCTGCATAGTCATAAGCGTCAATTTCTTCTTGTGACCACGTTTGAATGTTCGCCTCTTCAAATGCAGTTATCAATCCCAAGTCGTCAATCTCCGCTGGTATTACTTCGAGGTTCTCCGCTTCTTTGATGAAAAATACCCACTTCTCAACAAGGCTTTTCAAGTCCTTTTTTGCCACGTTGAATTTTGGCAGTTCGATGAAGTTGAACTCCATATCCTCCATAATTCTCTCTCCGGTCTCGACATCCAGAATTCGGTGTCGACAGATATATTTCGGGTTCTTTGAAATCTCAAAATCCAAAATCCCGATAAAAATTGTCGGGTTGAGCTTATCGTAAAACTCTCCCCGCTCAATCTGGCTGACATAACCTTGCGAAGTGTAGTATAACACTCGCTTGCTAAACCCCAGAGCGTCGGCCACCTGCATTTCAACGATAAACTCTCTGTCGTTTTGGTCTTTTGCCTTTACATCTATTATGGTTGCCTTTCCGTCTCGGAATTTCGGCAATTGATACGGGTTTAGGATGGTTACATCAGTGATTTGATGATTCTCCTCAAAGTCAAGGACGGCATTCAAGAAGGAAATCAGGACTTCCTTCTTGTTTTGGTTGCCAAAGATTTTCCGAAAAGCGATGTCGTTCTTTACGTCTGCGAATTTCATATCAAACAATTTGTGACAAAAATACAAAAACCGCTGGGATTGGCAGCGGTTTTTGTACGCTCAACGTTGAATTTGGTTACTGCTTTTCCAAATCCGAAAGGTTCGGGACAACCTCACAATCCTTCATTAAAACGTTCATCATCAGGCCGTCGCATTTGCCAAAGAAGGTGATACGTTGCCCTTTCTGTAATCGAGCAACTAAATCTTTGTCCTCAATGTAGCATTGAACGGTTCGGATTGCATCTCCACTTTCAAGTGTGACATAAATATTATCCAAGATATCCTTGCCAATATCTCCAATCGCCACTTCAACGTAAAGTTTTTTCGCTTTCAACTGATTGTCGGCATTTATTTCATTCTTAACGCACAAGGCAACTAAATCCGAGGCTTTTACAGTAACACTTCTTCCTTCCTCAATCTTCTTCAACTTTTCGGCTTTGGCAATGCTGTCTTTTTGTGCGGGAGAAAGTTCTCATTTCGGTATGTTCCCAGATGTGGTACTTCCAGTGGTCTGTGAATTAGGATTTTTGTCAGCGAATACACCAACCAAAATCATGCTTGCAAAAGCTATTAAGCCATAGATTAATGCGGATTTTTTCTTTTTTCTTTCCTTCCCATACCAAAAAAGGCTCGTTTGTGGTTTGAAAATACCGATTAGAAAAAGAACTAAACTTGCAAAGAAAATGAGTGAAAAAAGTCCAGCCATAAGATTTGCGTTTTGATGTGAGTGATTAATTTAAAATATTTTGTTTGTTATGATTTTTTTGTTTCAATTGCCACCAACGGTTGAATATACGAATGTGCGACGCTTAGGAAGCATTTTCGTACATCCTTTGTTAGCATGATTATTTACTTTATCCACTTAGCGAATCTGTACCCAATTCCAAGCGTAACAAACAAACCTGTACCAGTTGATTCGTACTCTGCCATTGGTTGAACCACCCCTTTGTATTGATATTTCAGATACAGTTTTTGGTATGGTTTGAATGCATAAACGCCTTGAAAACCCAGTCCAACGTCAAGCCTTTTCCAGAAGACAAAGCCAGTACGGAAGCCCAATGAAGGCACTATTTGGGTGGTATTCTTGGGTTCCGCACTCATTGGCTCTAACTCAAAATAGCTTGGGCCGTTTACAGGTTCTCCATCATCCCAGAATGATACTCCGGTTAATTTGGATTTTTGTATCCCTAAAAAAATACAGGGCTTGAAATAAAAATTTCTGTTCTTTTTCAGTAAGTTATATGATGCTCCAATATCAAATCTATGAACTTGAACTCCACCACAAAATCCATATCCACTTATGGGTGTGCCATCTCTTCCAATCCATCCATCTTTCTCAAAGTA
>CANJPT010000104.1 GCA_947476195.1 Lewinellaceae bacterium
ACCCTAATGACTCCATTGACCCTAATGACTCCAATGACCCTAATGACTCCAATGACCCCAATGACTCCAATGACCCCAATGACCCTAATGACCCTAATGACTCCAATGACTCCAATGACCCTAATGACTCCAATGACCCCAATGACCCTAATGACTCCAATGACCCTAATGACCCCAATGACCCCAATGACCCTAATGACTCCAATGACCCCAATGACCCTAATGACCCTAATGACCCTAATGACTCCAATGACCCCAATGACCCCAATGACCCCAATGACTCCATTGACCCTAATGACTCCAATGACCCTATCAACCCGCCCCTATTTCTTCTTAGACTTAGCTTTAGGAGCAGCCTTGCCCGCAGCCTTTCCCTTTGGCGCCGCCTTCTTGGCATCAAATGCACCAGGCATCTCCTTTTCAATGATCGCCTTTACATCGGCCAACGAAAGGCTGGCGGCTTGATCAGCGGTCATTTTTGCGCCATCCACAGGAGGGAGTTTGATATTTTCCTTTTTGAAACGGATGAATGGCCCCCAGCGCCCGTTTTCAAGCGCAATACTTTCCTCCGGCCAATGCAGGATGTAGCGATTTGCTTCTTTTTCTATCTTTTGACTGATGAGATCAACAGCTTGCGCTTCTGTGAGGTTATCAAAATTGAACTTAGCCGGTACGTTTACATACAATTCGGCCCATTTGAGAAATGGACCAAAACGTCCTTTGCCTTTGGTAATGGGTAGCTCCTGATAATGGCCTATCGGACGGTCTGCTTCAAGCCTGGCTTTCACCAGTTCTACAGCACGATCGTAATTTGTCTCAAAAGGATCTTCTCCCTTTAATAGACTGATAAAGGTGCTACCGTATTTAACATAGGGCCCGTAACGGCCGGTATTTACCTCTAGTGTTTCACCGTTGAACTCGCCCAGGGCACGAGGGAGTTGGAAAGATTCGAGTGCATCAGTCAGACTGATGGTTTCCATACTTTGACCAGGGCGGAGGTTGGCGTAGCGGGGCGATTCTTTCTCTGCCAGTTCATCGCCAGTACCAATTTGGATCACTGGTTTACCCAGTTTGCTCATGCGCACCAAAAGGGTACGTCCTGAAGCAGGGTCTAGGCCTAGAATACGCTCGCCACTGGCGCGGTCGGCATCTTTGAGGGTCCTCTCGACATTTTCGTGGAAAGGTTTGTAAAACCGATCGATCATACTCGGCCACTGCAATTTCCCCTCCGCAATGTGATCGAACTCCGCCTCCACACTGGCAGTGAATCCATAATCCATTACTTTTTTGAAATGCCCTTCGAGAAAGTCGGAAACAATCATACCCATGTCGGTCGGGTACAGTACATTTTTAGTAGTGCCTGTGATCTCTTTGCTTTTAGCCTTCGATATAGCGTTGTTTTTCAATGTAAAAACCTGAAAGATGCGCTCTTCTCCCTCACGACTTTCTTTTACTACATAGCCCTTGCTGACCTCCATGATCTTTGAAATGGTTGGAGCATAGGTACTTGGGCGGCCAATCCCAAGTTCTTCCAGTTTTTTCACCAAGCCAGCTTCTGTAAATCGGGACGGCGAGCGGGTAAATTTTTCGGTCGCCGTCATATCATCCATCTCCAATTTTTGGCCTTTGGCAAGAGGCGGGAGCATATCCTTGGTATCCTCATCTTCGTCGTCCGTACTTTCGAGATAGACCTTTAGAAAGCCATCAAATTTCAACACCTCACCTTCAGCCACAAGTTTCGCAGCGGGTTGGGTACTGATATTAATATCAACTATAGTCTTTTCTAATTCAGCATCAGCCATTTGTGAGGCCATGGTGCGCTTCCAGATGAGTTCGTAAAGGCGTTGCTCATCGCGGTTGCCGCTCACGTTTTGCCGCTCGAAATAAGTCGGGCGAATGGCTTCGTGTGCTTCCTGGGCAGATTCATTTTTGGTTTTGTACTGGCGGCGATTATGGTATTCTTTGCCGTATTGCTTCAGTATCTCGGCTTCCGTAGCCTGTAAAGCTGTTTCCGAAAGGCTGGTAGAGTCTGTACGCATATAGCTGATGAAGCCTTCTTCATAAAGCTTTTGCGCGACCGACATGGTACGATTGACCGAGAAGCCAATTTTTCGGCTTGCTTCTTGTTGTAAGGTAGAAGTAGTAAACGGTGGTGCTGGCTTGCGGCGCGCTGGCTTCACTTCAATGTTGCTGACCGAATAATTGGCGCCAACGCATTGTTGCAAAAATCCTTCTGCACCAGCGGGATCTTCAAACCGGATGGGGCTTTCTGCTTTAAAGGTTACGGTTTTACCCTGGGTATTTTTAGCAAAAAACTGCGCAACTATTTTGAAATAAGGGGTAACATTGAAAGCCTGGATCTCGCGTTCACGCTCAACCACAAGTTTTACGGTCACCGATTGTACTCGCCCAGCCGAAAGCTGCCCCTTTACTTTTTTCCACAAAATTCCACTCAATTCCCAGCCAACGAGGCGATCGAGTACCCGACGTGCCTGCTGTGCATTTACGGTATTCATGTCCACCGTCCGTGGCGTTAATACCGCTTTTTGAATGGCTTGTTTGGTAATTTCATGAAATACAATGCGCTTAGTAACGCTTGGGTCAAGACCCAGAACTTCACACAAGTGCCAGGAGATCGCTTCACCCTCCCGGTCTTCGTCCGTCGCAAGCCATATTTCGCTTACGCGGGCGGCGGAATCTTTCAACTCCTTGACTGTCCTAAACTTATCCGCAGGGATAATGTATTTCGGCAAGTAGCCGTTGTTCACATCTACGCCAAGGTCATTCCCTTTTTCGAGGTCACGAATGTGTCCGTAGGAAGATTTCACGGTGAAGTCTTCGCCCAGATACTTTTCAATGGTCTTCGCTTTTGCGGGTGATTCTACAATGAGGAGTTTTTTTGACATACAGGACTTTTACGAATGGCTTTTTGAGTATTAAGCGTTAAAAATGACTGCTGGCTTGTTGAGTAATTGGCTTGTTGAATGGTCGTCTTTCATTGCTCAACAGTCATTTTGAGTGGCAAAAGTAATGGTAATTTGGGCTTTGCGCCGTTGATGAGATTTTTATGTAACCTTTTTGGTCTCATACAGTCCTTTTGACCGAACATTTTATTAACCATAAATTAAACTGTAAAAGTCAATTTTCGCCCCTTTTTCCCTTCTTTTGACCTAAAAACTGAAACCTTTCTTTCCCATTTCTGGATGCCAGCGCAAAATTCGATAGTCACCCATTGTCTTGTATTTTTTGATAAAATTGGTATCTCAGGATGCTTTACAGGTCGTTTTTTGAAAGAAGTAAATGCTGCATGTATTAAATTGGATGGGTGTGGCCACACCACTGGACATTTTTTAAAATCGAGACCTATAAGGTTTTTGGAAACCTTATAGGTCTGGGGGCAGCACAAAAATGTCCAGTAGTATGGTGCGTGGCATTGGCGCTGTTATCAATAATTGATATTAGGATCATTAGGTCATTTAAGACATTGACCCAATGACCAAAATGACCCAATGAGAGATTACCTTCGCCCCCGATGCGATCTATTGTTCCCTCAACCGAATTTCTTGCCGAACGCGTCGATCGCGTGATGATCGATGTGCGCTCACCAGGCGAGTACCTCCAGGGGCATATCCCGGGAGCGCTTAGTTTCCCGCTTTTTAACGATGTTGAACGTGCCGAAGTTGGAACAATGTATAAGCAGGTTGGAAAAGAAGAAGCCATGGAGTTGGGTCTCCGAATTGTGGGACCTAAAATGGCTGACTTTGTAAAACAAGCCAAAGTGCTGGCTCCCCATAGGCGTTTGGCCGTGCACTGCTGGCGTGGTGGCCAACGGAGTGGAAGCATGGCCTGGCTGTTCAGACAAGCAGGCTTTGATGTAGTCACTTTAGAAGGTGGTTACAAGGCCTACAGACATGCTGTTCTGAAAGGACTGACCGACATAGGTTTAAAACTGATCGTACTTGGCGGACGGACAGGCTCCGGAAAAACAAAGATACTGCATGCTTTGAGCGCATTGGGGGAACAGATCATTGATTTAGAAGGACTGGCCCACCATAAAGGTTCAGCATTTGGCTTTATTGGCGAAGCCCCTCAGCCTACTGTCGAGCAATTTGAGAATGAGTTGTTTGAAGTAGGGTTCCCTTTAAAATCGTCAGGTCGGGTATGGGTAGAGAACGAGAGCCGAAGCATCGGCCGGATTTACATACCAGAAGGTTTCTGGTCAAGAATGAGAATTGCCCCGCTGGTTATAGTTGAAATCCCCGATGATGCGCGGATCTCAAACCTGTTAGCGGACTATGTGCTGACCGATCGGACTGAACTAGAAACTGCTTTCCAAAAAATTGCCCGCAAACTCGGCGGACAACACCTAAAAACAGCACTTGAAGCACTTCAAATAGCTGATTTTACTACTGCCGCCCAGGTGGCCTTGGCTTATTACGACAAAACGTATCAGTACGGAATGGAGTCAAGTATTTCGACTGAGATACGGAAGCTTACGTTTGAGCATGGAAATGCGATGGAAATTGCCCGGAGCCTTGCCCAACTGGTCTGACGAACTATGAGCTTGTTCGGGCATTAGATTTTAGGTTACAATCGGCTTAAAACCAATTTCAAAACATGCTCCAAGGCTTCCAATGAAGTGCCCAGATCAAAATCGCCGCCTTATATTTTTATAACTTTGTCCGTCCTTCGTTCAATATCTAGTAGACCAACGTACAACTACACATGCATTACCATACGCTCGGCCAAATCCCACAAAAACGCCACACGCAATTTCGCAAACCCGACGGCTCACTGTATCACGAAGAGTTGTTTAGCACGGAAGGCTTTAGCAACAACTATTCGCTGCTTTACCATGCCAATGCTCCTACACAGATCGTACAAGTAGGTGATCCATACAGCGTAGCTGCAAAGACTGTACATGACAAACAGCTGAAGCACAGATGTTTAAATGGCTTTAAAGTCGAACCAGAGGACGATTACCTGCTTTCACGCAAGGCTATGCTGGTGAATGCTGATTGTAAAATCATTCTGTCCGCGCCACGCAAAAGCATGAGCGATTATTTCTACAAAAACGCTGATGCCGACGAAGTAATCTTTATCCATGAAGGCACTGGTAAACTGCTGACCATGTATGGCTCCCTGCCTTTTGGATATGGTGATTATGTGGTAATCCCAAGAGGCACCACTTATCAACTGCATTTTGACACAGCAGACAATCGCTTGCTCATCATCGAAAGCAACGGCCCCATTACCACCCCTAAACGTTATCGCAACGAATTTGGCCAACTGTTGGAACACGCACCATTTTGCGAACGAGACATCCGAAAGCCTGTTGATCTTCAAACCTTTGATCAGCGCGGTAACTTCCTTTTTTATATTAAAAAACAAGACAATATCTATCCATACCATTACCTCAATCACCCCTTCGATGTGGTTGGATGGGATGGCTATGTGTTTCCATACGCTTTCAGTATCCACAATTTTGAGCCGATAACAGGGCGGGTTCACCAGCCACCGCCCGTGCATCAGACTTTCGACGGGCACAATTTTGTTATCTGCTCCTTTGTGCCTCGCCTCTTTGACTATCACCCTTTGGCAATACCAGCACCATATAACCACTCGAATATTGATTCCGATGAGGTACTGTATTATGTGGATGGTGATTTTATGAGCCGAAAGCACGTCGAACGAGGTATGATCACCCTTCACCCGGGTGGAATCCCACACGGTCCGCACCTTGGTACGGTTGAAAAAAGCATAGGCAAAAAAGAAACCATGGAATTGGCCGTAATGGTGGATACGTTCCGACCACTGCTAATGACGGAACAAGCTGTTGGCATTGAGGATGGAGATTATTACCGTTCCTGGCTGCCTGATCCAAAGTAGCGTAGTGCCTCAACTGGGTTATTGGGTTTAAACGCGCTTCTGACCTTCGAGATAAATATAAAAAAAAGCGCGGAGCATCTTTCGATACTCCGCGCTTTTTTACTAGCTTGGTATAGTGAACGACACTTACCAACGGTCGCCACCGCCGCCACCGCGATTGCCACCGCCGCCGCCGCCGTAACCGCCGCCGCCGCGATTGCCACCGCCGCCGCCGTAACCGCCACCGCCGCCGCGATTGCCGCCGCCGCCGCCGTAACCGCCACCGCCGCCGCGATTGCCGCCGCCGCCGCCGCCGTAACCGCCACGGCCGCCACCACCGCCACCGCCACGAGAATCACGCGATTCGCGTGGTTCTGCTTTCTTGACCACAATTGTGCGGCCATCCAGGTCTGTTTCGTTGAGTGCGTCAATGGCTTTTTCAGCCTCTTCATCGTTGTCCATTTCAACAAAACCGAAGCCTTTAGAGCGGCCGGTCATTTTGTCATGGGCGATAGAGCACGAAGACACTTCACCGTATTGCTCGAAAGCAGCGCGGAGATCGTCCTCGAGAGTGTCGTAGTTTAATTTTGCTACGAAGATGTTCATTGCGAAAAAATGAAAAAAATGAAAAAAAATCGAGTATCGACTTGATGCAGCAAAATCATCTTCGAACAAAAAATGCCGGGTAAGAATGGCTTGCCTTTGGGTTGCGATACTCAGTGAACAGAGCAAAGGTATGGAAGAATCTCTTGGTTATTCGAAAATTTATTAAAAGTATACATCAATCTTGTTAAAAAAAACATTTTCTTTCTTGGTTTTGTGACCGTTTCGCAAAACCTTATTCAGTTACAAATGCTACGCATTTCAATTCTATGGCGATCGGAGTAGGTAATCTGTCAATACCCACTGTAGTGCGGCAAGGCTGATTATCTTTAAAATATTCGGCATAAAGTCGGTTGAAAGTGTGGAAATCTCGCTCCATATTTACCAGGAATACCGTCACATCTACAAGATCCTCCCATTTTGCACCGCTGGCTTCCAGCACAATGCGCACATTTCGGAACACTGAATGTACCTGCGCTTCAAAATCAAATTCTGTATAATTTCCTGTCGAAGAACGAATTAGGCCTGGAACTCCATCTGTATCCGGATCGCGCGGACCTATGCCAGAAAGAAAAAGCAAATTTCCTACCCTACGAGCATGAGGATAAAGACCGACTGGTTTGGGGGCGTTGGCAGCATCAATTTTCATAGTGCAAAGGTAAAAGGTACCCCGGAACAGTACTCCGTGTTTAAGAAAAAAAACGCTGGAGTGACTGAATCTTTAAATTGGACGGCAGCACCTTCCTGATTCTAAGTACATTCTAAGCCCTTGGTATCAAAGACCGCTCTAGGTTTGCAGTCAAATTTACAAACAAAACTCAATTCATGCGACAGCTCTATTTCTACCTCTTATTGCTTTTGTGCGGTAAAGCCGCAGCTCAATCGCCTACCGATGGGTTAATGATGCCACAAGGCCAACTTTGTGTCCTTGGGCAGTATTCAAACAGTAATTGGAAAAACTACTGGGAAGGCGAAACTAAACGCTCCAACCTCAACCTCGGCTCAATGAGCAATCAAAGCGCAATGCTAATGGCCAACTATGGCATTTCCAAAGAAATCAACGTTATGATCGGGCTACCCTACGTCTGGACAAATGCCAGTGTGAGTTATTTCACTGGCCAAAAAGGATTGCAGGACCTGTCTGTTTTTGTGAAATATCAGGCATTTGAAGTGGAAGGCCTCGGTGGCTCTTTTAAGCTGCAGGGCACTGGTGGTTTGTCTGCCCCTGTGAGCAATTATACGCCTGATCTACTTCCTTTCAGCATCGGCTTGCACAGCAAAACGGCTTCGCTTCGCACCATTGTAAACTACACGGCTGATTTTGGACTGTATGCCACCATAGAAGGCGGACACACCTGGAGGAGTACTACAAAGTTAGACCGTAACGCCTACATCTTAGACAACGAATTGATCTATAGTGATGTAATGCCTGTGCCGAATGTGTTTGAATACTCCGCTCGGTTGGGCTTTATCAAACCCCGCTTTCAGACAGAAGTTTGGTACGATGCATACACCGGGTTTACGGGGGACGATATTCGTTACAATGAAGCTCCACAAGCCAGCAATAAAATGGCGGCCGGACAAGCGGGCGTTTTTGCCAAATACTTTGTCACCAAACGATTGGGACTTTTAGCTACGGTCAGCAAAGTGCTTTGCGGGCGCAACACAGGGGAAGCTTTGACCTGGACAGCTGGTGCTACCTATTTCTTAGACCTAAACAAAAAAGGAGAAGAGGAGGTAGGAAAGTAAATCCCCAGGTTGTCCCCGTTTCATAAGCTACGCTTTATTGCAGATCCGAATATCCCAATCGCTCCGCTCCTCAACGCATAAAAAATTCATTTTCAATGAAAAAGATAAATTTTACCCATGGCATAGCCATTTTGCTCGGCCTTTCATTCGCATTCAGTCAGTGTGATAAAAACCCACCGGAGAACCTTATCTATCAGCCCTACGCTGAGACCAGCCTTGATGTAAATGCTGGAAATTGGAAAACCTATTTGGTCATTGACAGTAACAAGACCGTTGTTCCGCCCCCTTCGGCCCCTGGCTCAGCGGCTTATTTAGCTGAATTAGACGACCTGAGATCAAAAATGGCCGGTGCAACCAACGAAGAAAAAGAACTTGCTACCTGGTGGGGAGGAAACGGAGTATTACGCTGGCACGAAATCGCTCGCGAACTGGCCGCAAACTACAATATACCACCCAACTATATTTACGATACCACTGGCACTGCAGTATATCCCCCACTGGTATTCGACCCTGCTAACCCGGATGCTTATCCGCGTGTACCGTTTACCAATCCACCCGTGGCTTCGCGGATGTTTGCATTGTTGGCGGTGGCACAATATGATGCTTTAGTGGCCTGTTGGCAGCGAAAATTCCAATATAATCGCCTCGCACCGTACAAAAACGCTACCGATATCCAACCACTTATCTCTGCCAGCGACCTGCCCTCCTACCCTTCTGAAGATGCAGTAGTGGCCGCAGCTTCGCGTGAAATTCTTAAATTTATTTTCCCCCGCGAAGTAGCAAATGTGATCGCAAAGGCAGAAGAGCACAAGAACAGCCGCCTTTGGGCTGGTGCCAATGTGCAAAGTGATCTGTCAGCTGGCGACTCTTTGGGACGGGTAATCGCGCTCAATGTCATCAACGAATGGGCTAAAAAAGACAAAATGGGTGTAGCAAACAATCAAGCAGGCTTTCAAGCGCAGCGAGACAGCGCCACTGCAAGAGGGATTACCAACCAATGGCATAGTCTGGATATTCCATCTCGTCCGCCCATGCTCCCTGCATTTGGCAACGTTAAAACCTGGAATTTTGATGCTGCTACCAAAATTACGCTCCGCCCACCGGTTCCACCTCAGCCTGGCTCTCCTGCATTTGAAACGGCACTTGAAGAACTTCGGGGCATCACCAAAAACCGTAGCCGCGAACAACAGCGTATAACCACTTTTTGGGCAGATGGCGCCGGAAGCTATACACCACCAGGTCACTGGAACCGCAGGGCCAGCGAACTGATCAACGAAAAGCAATTTAATGAAATACGCTCCGCTCGAGCCATGGCCTTGGTCAATACTGCACTGGAAGATGCCGGTATCACCTGCTGGGATGTGAAGTACTTTTATTTATTGCCTCGCCCCACTGAAATTGACCCACAAGTGACCACCGGGACGGGTATTCCAAATTTCCCGGCTTATACTTCCGGACACTCGACCTTCTCAGCTGCCGGAGCAGAAGTGCTTTCTTATTTGTTTCCTGACCATGCAAGTGATTTGCAAGCGATGGCAAAAGAAGCTTCCAATTCGCGGATATACGGTTGTATTCACTACCGATTTGACTGTGAAGTGGGCTTAGAAGTGGGTAAAAAAGTGGGTGCGTTCGCTGTTACCCGTGGACGCAACGACGGCTCTGAATAATACAAAATAGAATCAATAAGTATAAAAAACCGCCTTGGTGAGAACCTGGGCGGTTTTTTTAAGGCTTGTTCTGAACTTAATTTGGTGGCAAACAAGTACGGAGGCCTGTAGAAAACATAAAGCCTTTACAACTCACCTATCTCTTGCAACACCCGCTGCATTTCCCCAAACTGGTTGTCTAATAAACGTTTCAAATCGTACCGTTCATACTTATATTCAAAGTTGAAATAGCTGTTCTCATAGTGATTTTCCTGAAGTGGAAAAATACCTAGAAAATTGGCATACCAACGCACCCGCCCTCGTCCATTCAGTTCATCCAGGGGCAATTTTAAAAAATCAGCTTGCGGGTAATACAGAAAGATCCCCTTCATTTTTCGGATAATTTCCACCACTACCTGACGTTCAGGCAAACGGTTTTCATGGCGATACTCACTAATCTCGTGAAAATACCGAGCCTCTGTGTCGCGCATCCTTCGGATTGCTATACGCTCGCGAAGTTCAAAGCGCCTGAATCGCTTGGGTAGCGCGTCATGCAGTTCGCGAAGCACCATCAGCGGGTCAAACCCTGGCGTATCCTTATAGCGCTTTTCCAGCCCATCATTGGTCACATCTACCCAGCGGAACTTAACTTCCGCTGTCAATTCGCGCCAGACAAAATCTACAAAACGCAGATCCTGATGGAGTTTATAGGCGCAAAGCGCGCCGCGTAAAAGTTGCGTGCAGATGCTACGCTGTTTTTCATCCCCCGTTTTTATAAGTTCATATCCGGGCAAGATCTGCTGCTGGAAAATATTTTCGGATATGGTTCTTCGCAAATCCTCTTCGGTATAACGTGTTGATTCCGATAGCAATTCGCGCAATTCTGCCTGCGCATTGTATCCCAGTGCAATGGTCTCAGGCAGAGCAGTAATTTGCCCATAAACATCGAATTGCAGCCAGCCCAAAAGGCCTTCGCCAACAATCTCGCGGATACAATGGTCCAAAAGATCCTGCCCTGATCTTTCAGGAAAAGCTCGATAGGCCGTGCGCCAATCTTGGAGGCAATTGATTAGTTTACGACGGGCATCCAGTTCTTCCATCCTTCGAAAGTCTGTGTATGCCAGGCCATTTCGCACCTCCTCCCACTCAGCCTGTGTATCAGCCACAAACTGTAGGTATACACGCTCCTTGATATTAGGCTGCACCTGAAGCCAACCCGCCCGGCCAGAAAGATCTCGAACGATCTTTTCAACAATGCCTTGTATATCAAATCCGTAACGCTTGCAATCCGGATGAGCAATCACTTCACCCTGGGTATCGAGCGTAAACCAACGTAGGTCTATACCAAGCTCTGGTGTAGGCGACACTAAAAGTCCAGGCAACAGATATTCTAATGCAAGTCGATAGAACGAATTACCGCGATCACGTTCATCCATGTCGGTGAATATCTCAGCTCCCAGCAAGCAAGCGTATGAAAAACGAATAACCGACTCTCGTATATCCGTGAACGGACGCCTTCGCTTAACATCTTCTGCAATTTGATTGGCCAAGGCCTGGCGCTTTGCTAACAGGCTAAAATACAGGTCTTCACGAAGCAATCCTCGGCCTTTCACGATCTTATTTCCTTGGGAAGATTCCATGTTTTGAAGCATTCCCAGTAATTCATGGATTTCACCCAGCAAATCGTACTGACCGTTTGGCACAAACTGAAAGTGTCCTTTTACCACGTCCACCCGTTTGATCCAATAGCACTTGCCACCACCGCAAGTTTCGATGACCGCAGCTTCCAAAAGCTCCTCCGAAGGATGTACCAAACGACAAACACTGAGGGTGTTTTCCAGAATAACCCGCAAAGTCTGGCGATTATCAGGCACCGATTCAGCGTGCTTCCCGGTATGTCGAAGCGGATCATTGGGCAGTGCATGATAGAGTCGCAAAGCAGCATCCGAGATCCCTTCTGAAGCTATTTCGAGGTTGTGAAGCGCAGTGCTGGAGCGGCATTTGCCTTCTCGCTCATAATCGCGTAGTCGACTGGCAAAGAGCAGGACATATTGCAGTAGGCGGTCATTACCCTTCACGGAATCCCCCATGACCCGTATAGCGGTCTCTTTTTGAAAAAACGTAATAAGGAGGTACTCGTACAATTGAGCAGATTGTGGATCTACTTTGGTTCGTACATGATCGCAATGCGCGTAGGCTTGGGCATAGTTTTTTACGGCCAACGCGTCTTTTGCCAACAGAAGGCTACGCCGAAAATCGTTTTTTTGATCAAAAGAGAGCTGGCCGATCGGGTCCATAGCATCCTGTTCTCGTAGACTTACAGGAAGGTTCAATGTTTCCGGAATCAAAATATCGTCTACCGGAACAAAAAACGGCGGCACCGTGCTGTCTTCGCGGCTATCGCCCACAAAACGGAAATAATCCCGAATGAATATCTGCCGCCATTCTTGCACCAGATCCTCTTCCTGCAAACGCTCAATAAGGTTGAATAGATCATCCTGAATTGGGGTAGCTTTCTCCGTGAGTTCGAAGAGATTGATCTGCGAGAGGCGGGTCTTTTCGCGTAATTGCTTGAAATTATCCTCCACGTCTAGTAACCCGCGTTTTACCTGCACATCCCGGACAAGATGTTTTAGTAAGGCTAATAGAGGAGTATGGTTGATTCGGTCGGTTCGCGCCAGCAAACGTTCCCGGAGGTCTTCTATTTGAATGGGAAGTGATATGTTACCAATACCGATATCATTGCTTCGGGGCGCCGCTGCCAGTACCTTGACGGCTGAGTGGGCCGCACGAAGCAATTGGCGATCTCGGGCAATATCCTCATCTTCAATGGTTTCTCCTGGAGGAAGTGCCGTCGGATAAGCCTGTAAAGCAATTGGAATGGCTGTGCTACAAGCTTGCAAGGTTAAAATTTGAAGTGCCGGGCGACTTCGCTGTGTCTCAATAGCTTGTGCAAACTCCCAACGAACATCAGGGGTGTCTTCGTAATGCATGGAAAGCAGTGCTACAAAAAGGTCCGTTTTTTCTAAAAACGCTGCAGCTTCAACACGAAAGGCTTCCGTTGGCACCACTATCCGACTCCAAAAAACAGTGGTACGTGGTTGCAATGCCAGGGTCAATTGGCGTTCCAAATCAGCTGCGGTTCGTGTATCAGCAGCATTGAAAGAGAGAAATATGTGGGCAGGGCTGGTCATTGTGGATGCAAAAATTCAAAATTCCCGCCATAAATGAGGTAGAATTTAGCAATGGTCACTTCCATCTCATCTGCAACACCCCTAACATCGCCTCCTGGATGATATTCAAAGACATTTTTGATTGTCCTTTTTCCCGATCCTTGAAGGTGATGGGAACGTCTTTTACCTTAAAACCAAGTTTATAGGCTGAGTATTTCATCTCTATCTGGAAAGCATAGCCAATGAATTTTATTTTACTCAAATCAATGGCCTCCAACACTTTTCGGCGGTAACAAATGAAGCCTGCAGTTGGGTCTGCCACTGGCATCCATAGGATCAGACTGGTATAAATAGAAGCTCCTCTTGATAGGATGATCCGATCAAGTGGCCAATTGACCACATGGCCCCCACGGCAATACCGGGAGCCTACCGCAACGTCGGCGCCTTCGTCACGACACTTGGCCAACAGGCGCGGTAGATCATCAGGGTTGTGCGAGAAGTCTGCATCCATTTCAAAGAAGTATTCATAATCGCGCTCCAGCCCCCAGCGGAACCCAGCAATATAAGCCGTGCCAAGTCCCAGCTTTCCACTTCGTTCGAGCATGTGAAGCCGTCCGGAAAATTCGCTGGCTTGCAGATCGCGGACGATTTGTCCCGTACCATCGGGAGAACCGTCATCAACGATAAGCACGTGAAAATCATCAGGTTGAGCCAATGTGGCCCGCACGATGGCTTCTACATTTTCTTTTTCGTTGTAGGTCGGAATGATGACAATTGAACCAGCCAAAATGGAGTGTTATACGTTGATAAATGAACAATAAACCAGTGTCTTGATAAGCAGATTACCCTTTTTTGAAAAGGTTTGGGTCGAAATCATGTTGTAGAACAAATGCCAGAACGAAACTGAATACCGAAATGATGATACCATACATAAAAATATTATAGCAGATGCTCAGGTAACGGAATTTTTTACCCAAAACAATACCCAGATAATATAGATCTCGACTCATAGAACTATATAAAAATTCAGGATCCGTAAGCATTTCATTTACACCCCATTGGAAGTCCTCGAGGCTCATGTTGTAAAAATTGCCAAAAAAAAGCAGGTTTGCTTTGCGCTGTTTGATGGCTTCCCGAGTCACTTTACCTTCTGTGACCTTTGGTCGTGTGGACAGGGTAGCAAAAACCATGGAAAGTAACCCGGTAAGGAGCAACATGATCGTAGGAATGGCAAGTTCCTTGTGTGATTGCAGCTTAGGCAATAAGGTAGAAGCCAAAATGGAAATGACAATAGCATTGAGGGAGATCATCTGATTCGCCTTGCTGTCTGCCAAAGAACTGAGGTTGGTATGCGTACGGTAAGTAGTGCGGTACATCGTTTCCACCCCACGCCCCATACTGGCTGTTTTCATTTCTTTCTCTTTTGCTTTGAGCACTTTTTTCAGCTTATCGGTCCTCTCTTGATTATCATTCGGGCTGATCCCATCATCCATTGGAGTTAGATCAGGGTTAAGACGTCGTTTTTGTTTGAGTAATTGCTGGATGTGCTTGGCCTTTCGTTTGTTGAATAGTTCTTGTGCCACCACCGTATGGTATTCATGGTTGAGCATAAAATTGAGCTCAAAATCCACCCATTCCTGGTCGTTCATTATATTTTTTCGTGCCAAAACTAACTCCTGCCGTAGTCTACTGGTACGATCCCAGTAAATTTTCATCCCAAGATGACCAAGATCCGCGTCACAAATAATCTGCTCCAGCAGTGTATCTGGGCTTTGTGGCACTTTGGTTGCCCGGATACACGAAAGTACGCGACTAATCTCATCAGTAGAAATCTTGCTTTCTAAAAAGCTGACTGCATTCGTACAGCTTCGGTCTTCGTGATCGACCGGTCCTTGGGCATATCCTGTATCATGAAACCAGGTGGCCAATATCAGGATAAGCATATCCTGTGAACTAATACGAGAGCCTTCACCAATCATCTTGGCTGCAGCCACCGTCTGAATGGTATGGTCCAAGTCGTGGAAAATATATTCAGAGGGGAGGTTTTGCACGAAAAACTCAGCTATATGCGCTTCAACCTCATTCAGCAATTGTTCAGAAGATATCATGTATTATGGTTCAGGAAGGCAAAGGTAGAATAATGTGATTATCCTAGGATTGTGATAATTGATTCCTGAACAAAATTGACGATTTTAGCTGTTTTAAAGTAGCTTAGACCAATATGTTGACAACGTGTGGAAAAAAGGGGGATAACTTATAGCCCCATTGTTCCACGCTCCGTTTCACGCCCGACTACCTTTGCCCACGTTGTACTACTCAAGGTGCAGCACCAAACACTCGTATATCATGCTAAAAGACATGGGCAAAGTAATCACCATTGCCAACCAAAAGGGCGGTGTAGGCAAAACCACCACCGCCATCAATCTCGCCGCTTCACTCGCCATTCTGGAGAAAAAAGTGCTGCTCATTGATGCCGACCCTCAGGCAAATGCCTCTTCTGGCGTAGGTCAGGCTGATACCAATGACCACATCAGCCTCTACGATTGCTTGGTACATGGCACCGATCCGCGTGAAGCGATCATAAAAACTGAAACACCAAACCTCTTTCTTCTGCCTTCAAATATTGACCTGGTTGGCGCAGAAATCGAATTGGTGAACAAACCCAACCGGGAGTATGTACTGCGTGGGGTAGTCGGTGAACTCCGAAATGATTATGATTACATATTCATTGATTGCCTGCCTTCGCTTGGCCTTATCACAGTAAACGCATTGGTTGCGGCTGATACCGTGCTTATTCCTGTTCAATGCGAGATGTTCTCCTTTGAAGGACTGGCCAAATTGAAAAATACCATTGACCTTATCCGACAGGGCTTTAACCCCAACTTACAGGTAGAAGGTCTCCTCATTTCGATGTACGATGGTCGCCTTCGCCTCGCCAATGCAATTGTGGAAGAAGTACGCAACAGTGCTACAGACTATGTATTCGAGACAATTATTCATCGGAATAGCCGCGTTGCAGAAGCCCCCATGTCACATACTCCAGTGGCCCTTTACGATGTGAGCAGCAAAGGCGCTGTCAACTTTTTCAACCTCGCAGAGGAGTTTTTGAGAAGAAACTAGTGCCGCGTCCGGCCATTAAGGTGTGAATATGGCGGTCTGATTTTTCCTTTCTCTGCGTTGTTCGTCGGTTAAAATGTCCCGCATTGCGCCCTTCTCACGCCTTGATAAAGAAAAAATTTGCCTCCCCAATTCATACCTTAATG
>CANJPT010000105.1 GCA_947476195.1 Lewinellaceae bacterium
ATTGTCGGGGAAGCCTCTTTCAAGTCCGGGCATTTCAAGTTGATCGTTGGTGGTAAATTTTTAGACCCTAAAGCGCCCGAATCGGAAGGCGTTTACAATTGTGACGTGGTTATATTGGACTACCAGGCACAAAAAACATACGTGTTACCACTCAGCTATTTCCCGCCGTTTGTAGACGACCAGTTTGCGGGCGTCAACCATTGTTATACGATGGACAATGATACCGCCTACATCATGGGTGGATATGGTTACGACCTGGCTGAAGGCTTTGAGACGACCTTCCCAACCATGACCATTTTTCCGGTCAAAACCCTGATAGACAGCGTAGTGCAGCACAAGGACTATCTGGACTTGTTTCAAGTGGTAGAATCTGACAATCGACTCGCCATTACGGAAGGAAATATGGTTCGCATCGGGCAATACTTTTTGGTATACAATGGTCGGAAGATCTCCCCGACAAGAGACGAATTTACGGATTGTCTCACCGTGAGCGAGTGGGACCTAAGGGGACAATTGCGCAAATTCACTTTGAAAAAAACGTCCGGCTTCCTGGAAGTGGATGCGTTTCAGATCTGCAATACTTCCAAGGTTTTTTATCAGTGTATGCCCGAGAATTGGGGGGAGAAACCTACCCGGGTTACTGAGATGGATCAGCATAAGGAGTAGGGGTGTTCCATCGCTGCCGTTGTTGGCGTCCCCGTCAACAACCACGGCGAAGCGAAATTTTAGGAAAAACAACCAATGCCTTTTGGATTGGACAGATGGCTAAATCCAAGACACCCACAACAGCCTAAAATCATGATCGCTGTGGTTGTTGGCGGGGACTCCAACAACGGCAAAGGGACACCAACAACGGCAAAGGGACAGTCGATTGTTTGATTTGGACGATGTTACTTGAGTTGAAAGGCCTGTCGTTTAGCAAACTCAACAAATCCTCCCTCTGTCAAAATTAAGTAAAGCCTTTGCCTTATTTAAGACAAAACTATCTTAAATAAAATTACTCCTTTATCTTTGCAACAAAGCAGGCCTGAAACGGAAGATTCCGATCAAAGCCAGGCATCTAGCATCACATTTACAATCTAAAATTTATGACAACGTTTGACACAGGCATAATAAACCTAACGATGGCGCAGAAGCCAGTAACCATTGGTGAAATGGTAGTAGCAGATTATAGGAAAGCAGAAGTTTTCAGAAAATACGGTATGGACTATTGTTGCGGGGGAAAAAAGCCCCTGGAAGAAGCCTGCCGTAAAAAAGGACTCGACCCGCAAACGGTGCAAAAAGAGCTGGATGAATTGGATCTGATGCCAGGCAAAACCCATCAAGACTACGAAAGCTGGTCCTTAAATATACTCGCTGACTACATTGTTGAGCATCACCACCGATACATAGTAGAAGCGTTGCCCATGTTGTATGAATTGACCAATAAGGTGGCCAGAGTCCACGGCGATCGTCACCCGGAACTGGTCAGAATCGCCCAGCATTTCGATGCTGTCGCACAGGAGCTTCAGATGCACATGATCAAAGAGGAGCAGATGCTTTTTCCTTACATCAAGCAAATGGCGATTGCCAGACAAGATGGAAAGCCTATGCCTACACCTATTTTTGGGTCTGTTGAAAATCCCATCCGAATGATGGAGGCCGAACACGAATCTGCCGGTGGTGGTATGGAGGCGATTCGCCAATTGAGCAGCGATTACACGCCGCCGCTGGATGCTTGTACCTCTTATCGGGTCTTATTTGCCAAACTTAATGAATTTGAGCAGGATTTGCACCAACATGTTCATTTAGAGAATAACCTGCTGTTTCCCAAAGCTATTGCAATGGAAAAGGATAGATCTGCGGCATGAGCATCTGGTATTTAATTTCCGTATTCTTCCACATTGTCTTTGGCGCATTCTGGATCGGTGGGATGCTGTTTCTTCCTTTGGTGATCCTGCCAGAGCTCAAACAGCATCCCGACCGGATCGCGATCCTATATAAAACAGGTCTGAAATTCCGGTTTTACGGATGGATTACCCTGCTCGGATTATTGTTTACCGGCTTGCTGAATCTGTATTGGAGAGGAATGCCTTTTACCTGGGTATTTTTTAGCCAAAGTGATTACGGCAGACTGGTCAGCTGGAAAGCCCTGATCTTCCTCGGAATTTTGCTGGTAAGCGAAACACATGATTTCCTGTTTGGCAGGAAAGCGCTGGCAGAATTGCAGTCAAGCGACAATGCTAATTTTAAACTCCTGGCAAGATGGTCGGGACGGGTAAACCTGCTGCTGGCATTGGTTATGGCGTTTTTGGGGGTGGTGTTGTCCAGGGGAGGCGTTTTATTCTAGGTTTACGGTTGACGGTTTACCGTCAATCGTAAATCTTCTCACAAATCCTTGCGCCGAAACACCCGCACCGCCACACCGATCGGCACAAAAACCCAAAGCAGCAGCACAAAAACAGCGAATCCTATCCCCCAGCCTGTACCCAGAAACTCCCGGAACAAGGCGCCTGTGTAGCCCATGAGCGCAGAAATATCCATTTGAAGCAGCACCACGACCCGAGCCAGGTCAATCGGGTTGAGCGCAATGACTGCAAGCATGGCCTTCTCCAGGGGATAATCAGCAAAACTGAACATCAGGAACAGTACCAGCGCATCGTATAATAGTGCGAAGTAAAACCACAACAGCAAGGCCACGCCGATGCCTTTTGCCTTGTCGCGGGTCAGCACAGAGGCCAGAAGCGCGATGGACACAAATGCCACCGATAGTCCGGCTGCCACGATCACCAGGGTTAGTCCGGTGGCATTGGGCGCATACATCGCGACCGGAATACCGATCCCTACCAGCACTGCCAATTTCATCGCGGCTGCTAATCCGAAAAATTCACTCCAGACAATGACGCTACGCCGAATGGGTTGCGCTGCGAGGAGTTCAATAAACTCTGAAGCGTTGTAGAAATGGATCGTGGAGAATACGACACTTACCAGCGGCGTGACAATCAGCACCACATTCAGCAGACTGACCACGCCCTTGGTCGGGTCGCCGCTCAGGTTGAACAAACCCAGTGATACGGCCAGCAGGAAGAGGGTGTAACCAATAACGATCCGATTTTGCAGGATGTCGTAGAGGACGTACTTAATGATTCGTAGCATTTTGTTTCATTACCTGCGCCAGCGCACGGTTGAGTTTGTCCTCGCCAGTGCGGGATTTAAGTTCTTCGATAGATTGATAAAACTGCACTTTGCCATCAATGATGTACATGACATCCGTGGTCAATTCTTCCAGATCACTGAGAATATGAGAAGTGACCAGCACGATCTTGCCTTTCGCTTTTTCGGCCAGTACTTTTTCTTTTAAAATTTCAGAAGCCACCGGATCCAGTCCGGCAGTCGGTTCGTCCAACACCAGCACAATGGGATCGAACATAAAAGCCAGGCAGGCACTCACTTTTTGGCGTGTGCCGCCGGAGAGGGTTCGCATGGTTTTGTGGGCAAATTTTTCCACGTCAAAAGCACGCATCAAATCATCGTCGAGGCGCGTATAAGTATCGCGCCGAATTTCTTTTACCATCTCAAATACCTGTTCGACACGCATATTATCAGGATAACGCCCAATCTGGGGCATATATCCAATGTGCTGCCGGTAATCCCAGGTTCCAAGAATTTGCTTGCCGTTTAAGGTCAGATCGCCGCTGTCGGGTACTACAAGTCCCAAAAGGCACTTCAAAAAGGTCGTTTTCCCGGAGCCATTTGGCCCTACAAGCGACACCGCCTGCCCGGCCTCTATGCGTACACTTACGCTGTCGAGGGCTTTGAGTTTGCCGAAGGATTTGGAAAGATTGGTGGATGACAGCATGTTTTCACAGTTTTAAGTCTCTAAGTTACAAGGTGAAAGTTACAAGTTTAAACATAAGTCATCCCGAATTTTGGGAGTCCTTGGCCTCGGAGAGGCTTAATATTGGTAGAAAATGGATTTTTGATGGACCTCGTAGAGGTCTAACATTGGTAGAAAATGGATTTTTGATTTTTGATGGACCTCGTAGAGGTCTAACATTGGTAAATCTAATCCACATAATGTTTATGTTAGACCTCTACGAGGTCCTTTCAAAATTCTCATGTTTAAACTTGTAACTCTTTCTCTTATTTCGGCAATAAAACCGCATCGATTACGTGAATAATACCATTGGTAGCTGGAATTGAAGCCAACAAATTGGCTCCATTGACCGTAATTTTACCATCTTTTACGCCTATGGTCACGTTTCCGCCGTTGGCCATCGAAATCACTTGGCCATCTTGTAACATCTCAGGTTTATACACCGCAACAGCTACATGGTACTGCAAAATATCTGCAAGGGCCTCTTTTTTATCCGGCTTCAACAAGCCTTCCACCGTACCGGCGGGCAATTTGTCAAAAGCTGCATTAGTAGGCGCAAAGACCGTGAAAGGTCCTGCATTGGCCAGCACATTCACCAAATCAGCGGCTTTAACAGCGGCAACCAGTGTTGTGTGGTCGGGGCTACCCGAAGCAACTTTTACGATGTCTTTAGCGGATACATCGTCTTGTACCGTTGCTTGTCCACCCCCAAGAGGTGCCGCAGTTTGGCTGGCAGCAGCTTGATCAGGGGCCGTGTTGGTGCAATAAGCGAATGTAATTACGACCAACGTTGCGAGCAGAGAGCGAATGAGAAAGTTGATTTTCATACGACTGTGTTTAAAAAGTTGAAGAGTTAAACCCTCAGAGGTTTTGAAAACCTCTGAGGGTTAGGAGCATGCTAACGGCTTCATCGCCGGTTTTTCATCCATTAATTGTTCGGGGGTCAGGGAGGGAATGATCTTCTCTGCCTTGTCCATCAGATACACCATGAAACTGCGCATCAACATCAACCCATAGGGCATCCGTTCCACCACCACAGCATAAAGGCTGACCGGACGGAAGGGCACATCCCCTACCCCATCGCGGTTGAGATCGTAGCCTTCGTAGCGATCCCAGTAGTTGCTGTCGAAGCTGTTGAGCACGAGGCTACCGTTGGTAGACACGTCAAAGGAGTTGCCGAAAAAGTTGTTTTGTCGAATCACATTGGCATCGCAACTGGCTTGCACCCGGAGCGCCCAACCGTTTTCCCGGAATTGATTTTGTTCCAGGATGATTCGACTCGCGCCTTCCATGTATACCCCTGCCGAGTTGTGTTCAAAGTTGTTTTTCCAGATGTGGCTGTCAGAAATGTCTTTTAACAAAAGGCCATAAGCGCTACCGCCCCAGTTGTACCCAAATTCATTTTCTGTCATTTGCACCTGCCGGGAGTACATCACTGCCACCCCTGCACCATTGTGGTGAAACCAGTTGTGGTGGTAGTGGTCGTTGTGCGAAAACATGAAGTGCAGGCCATAGCGGAGATTCTGCTCACTATTGTTGTACCGAACCTCGGAGTCTGTTACGAACTCAAAATAGATACCGTCGCGTTGGCCGGTTAGGTGATTTTCTGCAACTAAAGCCCTCGAGCATTTCCACAAGTGAATACCGTTTCCGCTGTTCTGTTCTTCTTTAATAATACCCTGTACGTCGTTGCGCAGTACATGACAATCATTGCAGTTTGAAAGGTAAATCCCGAAGTTGCAATCACGGAGGCGGTTGCCTTCTATCACTACTCGGTCGGCAGATAGGACTTTGATACCTGCTACGTCGAGGGTGCTGAGTTGACCGCTATTGCGGATCTCAAAACCCCGGATTGTAACGTCGGAAGCTGTCACGGTAAAAATCTCGCAGGCATGCTGGCCGTCGAGTATCGGGTAGCCGATCCCTATGATTGATAATGGTTTGTCGATGGACAGATTGCTTTCTGCGTAGATACCTTCC
Organism: Lewinellaceae bacterium; assembly: GCA_947476195.1. GTDB lineage: Bacteria > Bacteroidota > Bacteroidia > Chitinophagales > Saprospiraceae > M3007. The sequence goes on from CANJPT010000105.1 coordinate 5,837, forward strand.
TGAATAAAAATCGTATCACCGGAACGGGCTATTGCCAGAGCGGAATGGATGGTTTCGTAGGCTTGTCCTGTGCCAACATGGTGGTTTACAGCGTTCAGATTGAATGCTGACAGTAGCAGAAAGTAAATTGATAGTTGTTTCATTGTCAGCATTTTATTCTTTGAAACCTACGAGGTTTAGATACCTTTGATATTTAAAATCCAGCTTTCACCCCATCCCAATTCAGCTCCTTTCCACCACCGATCTCAGCCTTCACCGCATTCAAATTTTTCTGGTCTGAAAACGTCGCTACATCGCCACGCATCGGGCTTTTGATAGATTCATTTTGCAAGAAAAAGGCCTGTTCTACCGACACAAACGAACCTGTTTTTTTAAAATCAACCGATATCGTTTGAGCGATATTTTCCATCGTTACTTCTCCTGATTTCAGAAAATTGGACAGACAATTGAGGTCATCAAATTTGAAGACCTTTCCCTTTTTGGTCACGATCTCTGCGCCAAATCGTTTGTCGGTAAGCGTCATTTTACAGTAATGGCAATTATCTTGTCCATAACGGATGGGTTCCGGGCCACTTGCACATGAAGTAAAGGATAGCATAGCAAATATGGATACCATGAGAGTTACTTTACCTGCTTTGGCGCCTGATAGGCGTTGCAATTTTCTGTCTTTAAAAAACTCCCACCACCACAATATCGTTGCCAGAAGGCAAACCACGATAATGACCCAGGCTCCTATATCAGGGCCTGAATAGGACGTAAAATTGAGCAGGTTTTTGTAACCAATCAAAGGCGGCTGATACGACATCTCTGGCACAATAATAGCGGCTTTAGGATCCAGATTATGACCATAGTCATAGCCCCAACGCCAAAAATCCCACATGGCCGCCAAGGCGTAGACGTACGACAAAAATGTAAAAAAGAACAGTATCCGTGGGCTCCCAAACACTGCAGCTGCCAGGCCCACTGACATTAGAAACCCAACTAATATACCAAGATAATTGAATTCAGGGAACATCTCGACACTGATGTGTTTCATGCCGATGTAGTGGTTGAGGCCATTAATAATGTTGACCTCTCCAGTCAGGGTAGTCATCCAGATCTTCATGGTAAGTCCCTCCGGATATTGTGGCGCCCAGAGCAGAATTTGCCACAATGGCACAAAATATGTAATAATAAGCGCCAAGCTCGCCACCCCAAGAAGGATGCGGGTTGTTTTGCTAAGTGTCATGTATGGTGGATTTGTATAGTTGGGAATTTGGGAATTGGTGGATTTAGGGATTGGATTGGTTGTTATAACAAGGCTGACTATCATGATTTTCCGATGGAAAAACACTAAAACCTGGCTTGGCGTAACAACCAATTTCCAAAATCCTCCAATTCCCAAAAAAATAAAATTCCCAATCAGTGCTATTTCGTTGCCCCGGTCGGTTCAACTTTATTTCCAGTGCTAAAGGTCAGCGCAGTATTGGAACCTCGTGGAGACACCCGGATATAACCTTGCATCTCCTGGTGGAGCGCTGAACAGAAGTCGGTACAATAGAATGCTACTACACCCACGCGATCTGGAACCCATTTAAGGGTAGATGTCTCGCCTGGCATGATGAGAAGCTCTGAATTGTTGGCACCTTTTACTGCAAAACCATGGGGTACGTCCCAGTCTTGTTCAAGGTTTGTGACGTGGAAATACACTTCATCGCCCATTTTGACCCCTTCAATATTGTCGGGTACAAAGTGAGACCTAATGGTGGTCATATTCACATGCACCTTGTTGCCTTCGCGGAATACTTTTGCCTGCTTCTCGCCTTTTGAGACATATGGGTTGAAGTTGTCTTCTATTTTAAAGATCTTGGTAGACTTTGGCGTGATCAAACTGGCAGGAATGGCCTCCGCGTAGTGAGGTTCACCAATGGTCGGAAAGTCAAGCAGGAGTTTCATTTTATCCCCGCTGATATCGTATAGCTGGGCGGATTGGGTAAGTTCCGGTCCGGTAGGCAGGTAGCGGTCTTTAGTGATCTTATTGTAAGCGATCACGTATTTGCCCCATGGTTTACGGGTTGGCCCCCCTGGAATACACAGGTGACCAATGGAGTAATAGGTTGGTACACGGTCTACTACTTCAAGTGTTTGGATGTTCCACTTCACAATTTCAGAAGATACAAAAAAAGATGTGTAGGCAAAACCTTTACCGTCGAATTCGGTGTGCAAAGGACCCAGTCCTGGCTTTTTCACTTCACCGTGCAATACAGCGTCGTATTTCAACACTGGGATACCGTCAAATTCGCCTTCAAAATTCTTGTCTGCGATCGCTTTCTGTATTTTACTGAACGAAAATACGGGTATTACAGCAGCCAGTTTGCCAGATCCACAGATAAATTCGCCACTAGGGTCTACGTCACAACCGTGTGGTGATTTTGGACAAGGCATGAAATAAACGATGTCTTTCAACTCTTTCGGATCCAGCATGATCGTCTCGTGCTCTAAGGTAGAAGTTGCCGTTTGCGTTTTTTCGTCATAGACGTTGTGGGCATAATTGACCTTCATTTTTTTGCCTTTGCCGGCTTTCACATATTCCTCGCATTTTTTCCAATTGAGGGCCATGATATAGTCTTTGTCCTTCTGAGATGCATTCACTTCGAGCAGGGTATTAGCCTGTTCAGTATTATAGCAAGAAAAGAAAAACCAGTCATGTGAAGGCCCTTTGCCGCCGCGACTCAGGTCGAAGTTGAAGCCTGGAAGCAACACCTGAAAACTGATACCCATTCGGCCACTTTCTTTGTCAATTCCGATGAAGGAAACCGTACCCTTGAAGTTTTGCTTGTAAGTACTGATCCCAACGTCAGGATTCGAGTTGTCATCGTCCATTGGGTAGCTGAAACGCGTGCCCGCAACGGCATACTCCGTATTCTCCGTCAAAAATGGCGAAGAGTGGTTGCCTGAACTATTTGGTATTTCGATGATCTCATCTGTACGGAAGGTACTGAGGTTGATGCGGGCGATACGCGGCGTATTGTTACCGTTGATAAAAGCCCAGCGGCCATCATGTTCGCCATTGGTGGTGGATAAGGCAATGTGGTGGGCATCGTCCCATGGTACGAAACCGTGGGAAGTGTTCAGCATAGGTTTGGTTTCTTCACTAAAGCCCCATCCGCTTTCAGGGTTTTGTGAAAACACCGGAATGACGCGGAACAAACGGCCTGAAGGAAGTCCGTATACACTTACCTGACCACTGAAGCCACCAGATACGATATTATAAAACTCGTCATACTTTCCGGGAGCGACATAAACTTTTTCAGCGGCATCACCTTCGACGGCAGAAACCGGGTTGTGGGGTTTGCAGCCGGGCGTGGTTAGCACGGAAGGCAGTGCGATAGCAGCTGCTATAAGCAAAAAGAGATGTTTGTATTTCATATAAAAATGTTGATTTTGTTGTTTGAATGTTTGAATGGGAGGCCTACTTACTTTACCCCGTCATTCGAGCGCATGAACTCAATAATTTTACGTGCATCATCCTGTGTAAGGTTTTGGTTAGGCATACGCACCAGACATAGTTCCAGGAGTTTTTGAGCCTCTGGGTCTTTCTCAAGCATCATTTCCACATTAGTGATCATGTTTATGATCCAAACTGGCTCGCGCCTTTTGGTTACGCCCAACCATCCCGGTCCAACCAATTTCTCATCGGTGAGTTTGTGGCAGGCCTGGCATTTCAGGTCATAGGTGGCTCTACCCGTTGTAACCCAGTCCTTGTTAAGTGGAGTAGTAAGTTCAATGGATTTAACTTCGGTGCCATGTACTTCAGGCTGAGCAGATGCGAGATCTGTAGGTGATGGCGATTTTTTTGCCGCGTCATCAGCCTCTTTTTTAGAGGTACAAGCAAAGACGGCCAGCATCAGCACCGCGGCGATAAAAGTTGTTTTTCCGAACATGTTAGATTGCATTAGTGAGTGGTTGCTTAGTAGCGTTTTTATTTTTTAAAAATAAAGAGATACAACTCTTTTTCTCCACAAAAGTATTAACTGCTGAAAAATTGGGTAGATGAGCGTCATCAGTCGGCGCGGTGATTATGGTCAACTGAATCAAATTCCAGAATGCATGTATTTTTGCGGCATGTTTTCAAAAACGTTCGGATACGCACTACGTGCTACCACTTTTGTAGCCGTTCATGGAAAGGAGGGAAAAAAGATAGGCTTGCAGGAAATTGCCGAAGGCCTCGACATCCCACGACATTTTTTGGGTAAGGTCATGCAGGACCTTGTTAAGCATGGCATTTTGGATTCTATGAAAGGGCCACACGGCGGATTTTACGCCAATACGCACACGGAAGAAACGCCCTTGCTGGAAATTTTGAAGATCACAGACGGGAACCAGATTTTTGATCAGTGCGCATTGAATATCAAGCGCTGTAATGCGTCGCATCCTTGTCCTTTGCACCATGATTTTGCGGTTTGTCGCGATGGTATGTTAAAGGCTTTGGCAGTAAAGACGATTGGAATACTTGCGGTGGATGTGGAGGATGGTATGTCTTTTCTGGCGCGGTGAAGTACCCATTCACCCAGTTCCTAAAATGCCTCTCCAATAAAAAAATATAGCCCTATTCCCTCTCGGGTAAAGCCCACATCCAGTCGAATAAAGACATCTTTTTTAGGAAAAATCAGATATCGAAGCACTGCACCGCCAGCCAGCCTGATCTGACGAATGCTGAGCAGGTCTAGCGTGGGCGAAACGACCCCGGCACTCAAAAACGCAGTGCCTCCAATGCGATGACTGAACGGGAAAGGCAAGCATCGGTATTCCGCCTGTGCAGCGTAATTCCGTTTGTGCCGCCAAAGGTATGCCCAGGCATAGAAGCACAGAGGTTATAATCAGGAATTGACGGATAGCATTCATTTTACCTGCAGTTTAATGGACCAAACTTATTTTTCAGGAGAGGGTACTACAAAGGTATTGCCAGGTTTATAGGTCTTGCTCTAAAATAAATCCTCCCAAATATGGAATAATAATTTGCATTAAAGCGGTTAAAGTCAAACCTTTAAGGGTTGGAACCGAAAGTATCGAAACAATCTGAACCGTTCTTTTATGCGAATATTTATTGCAGTACTCTTATTCCTGACGGTTACCGCACTTTCCCACAGCCAATCGCCGCTACGGGTGCCTCCATTTTTAAATGGCTACCTGGATATTTCGGTAAAAGACAAGTTTACAGGGTTTTATGATCCGACTGGAAAGATGCGATTGGAGGAGATACGCACCAGGGACTTTGTCCCTCTGGATAGTCTGCAATACCCAAAAGAGACCTTGCGTAACAACGACTGCCGAATCTGGCTACAATGCCGAACTGACAGCCAAAGCTTAGCCGGTGCTGACTCCACACATTTGTACTGGCATTTCAATCTTCGTCATACCCTGATAGAAGGCTTCCGGGTTGGAAGTAATGGAGTCGTTGAGCATTTTAAATGGGGGAAAGACCCTGCAGGTCAAAAATTACCCACCTTATTCCTTGTCCCATTTGAACAATCCGGAGAAATAGCCACAAGCTGGTATTTCAGTATTCAACCATTTCCCTTTAGGATCAATAACTTCAGCCCAAGATTACTATCTATCAAAGGCTGGTGGAATCGCGCTGCAATACAATACCATGATACGCGGCTTGGACTAAACATCACCATCGCACTGACCGGTATTATTCTGTTTATCAGTCTTTTTACCTTTACGCAATGGGCCCTTTACCGGCTGCCTGTTTTCCTTTATTATGCTTGTTTTCTGGTTTCCAGCCTTGCTAATTTTTATCGTTATGAAAATGAGTTTGCAATACCTGTGACAAAGTTGACGGCTTTTTTAAACACTCAGGGTGATTTTATTACGATTTATCTGGGGCTTGCTTTTTATTTCCTGTTTCTAAATACCTTCCTTAAGTTGCAGTGGCGCATGCCCAGACTTTACCAGTTAACGAATTGGACCGCAAAAGTTTCGGTATTTCTCTTGATCGTACACTTTATTATCTACTATATATTTAACCGTCATGATTGGGCTATTTCCATTTTTCACTTACGGTTTGTACTTATCTCCGTCTGCATCTTTGTCCTCCTGGCTATTACCTATAAAAGGCCTCCTTTTTATATCTTTATCTCCTGTGGCGGGCTTGCCGTTTCTGTAGGTGCGATCATTTGGCTGATCAGTGGAAACCGCCTTGAACATGGTCAAGCCCCTATTCCTTATGCTTCTTTGGCCTTTTATTGGGGAGTCATGATCGAGACGCTCTTCTTTATATCAGGACTCGGCTACCAGTTTAAAATAAGTGAAGTAGCCAAGCGTAAGGCTCAACAGCATCTATTAAATGAACGTGAACGAATCACCAGGGATTTGCACGACGACGTTGGTTCCACACTCAATAGCCTTGCCGTTCTGAGTGAATTGGCTGGGCGGCAATCCAATACGCTACCCGCCGAGGTCGTAAAGACCCTTGCAACAATTCAATATACCGCCCGCGATACTGTGCAGCGGATCAGCGATATTGTCTGGTCGGTCAACCCTAATATTGAAACAATCGGGGACCTGGTTGCCCGGATGCGGAGTTTTACCTTTTCCTTGTTTTCGGGCACTGATACCCGAGTCCGGTTTTCAGTTCCTGAAAACCTCGAATCATTGATCATATCTGCCGACAAGCGTTGGCAACTGTACCTTATTTTTAAAGAAGCGGTTAACAACACCAGCAAGTATGCCCAAGCAACCCAACTAAAAGTAACGCTAAAAGAACAAAACGGAAAAATGCACCTGTCCATTCAGGATAATGGACAGGGGTTCGATCCTGAGCAGACACACACCGGCAATGGATTACGTACCATGCAGGAAAGGACCCATTCGGTAGGTGGAAGTATCACGCTGGGCTCTGTAGTCGGTCAAGGAACGGTTGTAGAAATGAGTTGGTTGTTGTAACAAAACTACCCAAAGATGTAGGGCAGCTTTTACCCATTGAGCCGCATCTTTGTGTCTGATTTTTTTCTTAAAAAAGGGTTTATCTTTCAAACCAGGCACTTTTAAACCCAATCATAATGACTGACAATGTAGGCCCGATCCGTGTACTTATCGTAGAAGATGTAGACTCTCTCAGAGAGAGTCTGTACCAACTTCTGAACACCGCATCAGGCTTTGTTTGCGTAGGCGCTTTACCAAATGCAATGGATGTTTTAGCCCAGATTCGCATAGTAAGGCCGAATGTAGTCCTTATGGACATCAATATGCCCGGAAAAAGCGGCATAGAAGCGGTCCGCGAAATCCGGCAGCAAGGCGAGCAGGTGACCATCGTAATGCAGACCATTTTTGAAGATGACGATAAGGTCTTCGAATCCATTTTAGCTGGTGCCAACGGTTATATCCTAAAATCAACCCCGGAAGAACAATTACTGGAAGCCATACAAGAGGCACAACTGGGCGGTGCTCCAATGACCCCAACCATTGCTACCAAGGTGCTCCGCTTTCTCCGCGAACAACCAAAGGCTTCACAAACGGAAAAACCCCAACTCCCGGGAGAGGAAACGCTAAATGACCGTCAACACGAAGTACTCGAGCTGCTCATGGATGGAGCAAGTTACAAAATGATCGCTGAAGAGTTATTCATCAGCATGGATACCGTTCGATACCACATCAAAAATATTTACAGGGCGCTCCATATCAACTCGAGGAACCAGTTGGTGCGGGGACATTAAGCACTTGTTCGGGAATTTGTTTTGAGCCGAAAGCGAGCAATTTTTCTTTCAGGCAAGGCAAAATTTACAGTGGTATGCCGGCGATCCTGCGAAAAATTTAACGCTGGATAAAATCAAATTGGCCGGTTGGAGGCCAAAATCCAATTCCCGAACAAGCTCTAAACCTGAAAATTACTTTTTGCGCGCCGAAGGGGCGCCATGCTGGGGATGTCCAGCATGGCGCCCCTTCGGCGTTTAGGCCTCCGCAATACAGTCCATACTACCCATTTACTACATCTTTTTCAAGCCATACTACCCAACGCACTACATCATAAGCAACACATAACCACCACTTTATGCAGTTGTTATTACTACCCGGTCACTTGACCTTTGTAACATCAAAGATGAGGACGGTTTACACAATAGCCTTTAAAAATACGGAAACCGATGTTACACTTATACAACAGATATTCGCTGCTCCTCAGCTTTACTATAGTGCTTTGTTTCTCAAACACTGTAAGCGCGCAAACTTCAAAAACTTCATTCGGTGTAAAGATTGCCTACAACGCGACCATCATCTATCCTGGTTTTCTGATAGGGGTTGAATGCCCGGTTAAACGAATTGTAGTGACCCGGCATCGTATGAATGGCTCAGTGAAGCACTTTGATAAGTTGCGTTTTCTGAGTGCAGATCTGGGGTATTATCACCACCGTAATTTCCACGATAACCTTTATTTATTGGCAGGATGGGTGATGCGAAAGCAAAGACCCCGCGGTTTTTTTACCGAATTCTCCCCTGCCATTGGTTACAGCCGCACTTTTTTGGGGGCAGAAACCTACCATATTGCAAAATCCGGAACGATCACTTTACACAAATTCGCAGGATATAATTATGCCATCGCAGCCATTCGAGGCGGTTTTGGATATGCTTTCCGACCGAGTACTTCAGCTTATTTCCGAGCAAGCCTACTCACCATGTTTCCGAGCAACAACCTTCTATATCTGCGGCCTACACTTGAATTGGGAATAATCTGGCGCCCAAGCCATTTTCTGGAAACCAGGCCACAAATCAGTTCAAATTCAAAAGGTAAAATACCATGAAAAACACAATGAAAATGCTGTTTTTGGCAACCCTATGCTACTCCTGCCAGAAAGAAGACATCACCATTGGCCTTCATGCAGACGATACTTTTTACTTCGAAAGCGGGGGGATCTCAATGCGTGTGTTGGTCCGTGGTAACACGGCCAGCAATACATTTCTGGTGCTTGTACACGGAGGCCCTGGCTCCAGTAGCTTTGGTTACGACACGCCAAAAATGGCTGAAATCGTGGCAAGTGAATGTGCCGTTGTATTCTATGACCAACGCAATGCTGGTGCTTCACAAGGAAACAAAAATGTAGCGAATGACAACCTTGACCAATATGCCGACGACCTCAAAGGACTCATCAAGCTATTGAAATTGCGGTATGGACAGGACCTCAATATTTTCCTGATGTCGAAAAGTTTTGGAGGCATGGTCGGTTCCGCTTTTATGACTAAAGATAACAATCAGGACCTGGTAAAAGGATGGCTTTTTGTCAATGCCTCCCACAATTACGGCTTGAACGATAGTCTGACACACCAAAAACTTTTGGACGCCAGCAGAGAGCACCTTGCTGCAGGGATAAAAATTGACAGTTGGAAGCCCATTTTTGACTATTGCCAAAATAATCTGCCCGGACCATTCACCGCAGAACAGTCGTTGAAATTGAATAAATTAGGCTGGAAAGCACAAGAAATTATTGAAGGAATGGAGCCTTACGATTACAATGTCATTCATGACAACATGATCACAGAGGATATTCCACTCACCAGCTACTATCTGGGCAGGACTAATGCAGGGGCACGAAATTTTAATGCCAGCCTGACTCCTATCAAATTCAGTGCTGAGCTCCATAAAGTCACGGTTCCGGTCTTGGTGTGCTTTAGTAAGTTAGATTTTGTTTGCCCGGAAGGTTTGGGGGTTGATTTCATGAGCCATATCGGCTCTTCGGATAAACAGATGTTGATCTTTGAAAAAAGTGCGCACCATTTTGAAGAGCAGGATGCCTACTACAATGCCTTTGTGAATTTTATTATTCGGCACCAGTAAGTCCGATCGGATAAGCATAAAAACATCTCACCTTCAAACTTTCTGCCTTAATTCTGCAGATCCTGCATTGGCAGCAAGTGTAAACGAAACATTCATTATGTTGAATCAATTATCTCCAACGCCCATCCAAAATACTACGGTGAACTTCAGGGACCAGGTTCCTTCGGTGGAAGAAGCATTCATCAGCCAACTTTACGAGGTCCTGGCAGAAAAGGCATTCGATGCCCAATATTCGGTTCCAAAACTGTGTAGAGATGTTGG
>CANJPT010000106.1 GCA_947476195.1 Lewinellaceae bacterium
GTCTGGGAAGGCCATAAGCCTGGGGTATATACCACCTGGGACGAATGCAAACGACAGGTAGATGGGGTGGCTGGCGCGAAATACAAGAGTTTCGAAAGCCGTGCAGAAGCAGATACGGCCTTCAAAAGCAACTACTGGAAATTTGTACAAAAGACCACGGGCGCCCCTAAAACAGCTGCCAGTCTTTCAAAATCAGCCATTATCCGGGAAAGTGTGGCGGTAGATGCCGCCTGCGCCGGGAATCCCGGAAAAATGGAATACCGGGGCGTCTGGACCGCTGACAGCCGCGAACTTTTCCACATGGGCCCACTGGAGGAAGGCACTAATAACATTGGAGAATTCCTCGCCATCGTGCATGCGCTGGCCATGCTGAAGCAGCAGGACAAACCAAACCTGCCCATTTACTCTGACTCTAAAACAGCTCAAGGCTGGGTCAAAAAAGGCAAGTGCAACACCAAGCTCGAAGCAACCGGCCGCAATGGAAAGATTTTCGACCTCATCCAACGTGCCGAAAACTGGCTGGCGGTCAACAAAATCACCAATCCGATCCTAAAGTGGGAAACGGAGGCCTGGGGCGAGATCCCGGCGGATTTTGGGCGAAAGTGAGCCCGGTAAAATGTCAAATATCCAACAAGGAATGTCCAATGTCCAAGTGGTTGAAAAGCTTGAGATTGTGCGCAAAAAGGAACGAAATTCTCATCGTCAGCACAAATCGCCATCAAGAGCAGCGCTTAACCTGGACATTGGATATTAAAAAATAAAATATTCTTTCATGAAGCATTTTTTCGCCCTTTCTCTTTTCGCTTTACTACTAGCGACTTGTTCAACAGCACCTAAATCGGCTGCTCCTGACCTCATTTATATCAACGGCAACTTTTTTACTGCGGATTCTCTGCATCCACAAGCCACGGCAGTTGCTATTCTGGGCGACCGTATTCTGGCCGTTGGCAATGATGCTGACCTGAAAAAATTGGCCGACAAAAACACACAGATCATTGACCTTCAAGGTGCTTTTGCGATGCCAGGCTTTATTGAAGGTCATGGCCATTTCAACAGTTTAGGGTCCAGTCTTCAAAACCTCAACCTTATGAATACCAAAACCTGGGCAGAGATCACTGGTCTTGTGGCCGAAAGAGCAAAGTCAGCCAAGCCAGGAGATTGGATCGAAGGTCGGGGCTGGCACCAGGAAAAATGGTATGAATCACCCGGGCCCACGGTGAACGGATACCCCTATAATACGGAATTAAACGTGGTTTCCCCCAATAATCCGGTGGTATTGTTCCATGTCAGCGGTCACGGGCTTATTGCCAATGCAAAGGCCATTGAGTTAGCTGGGATATCTTCTGAAAGCGCGGACCCGATCGGAGGTCGCATTGTGCGCGACGCAGGCGGCAAGCTCACCGGCGTTTTTGAGGAAAATGCCATGGATCTGATCCTGAAACCATTTACGGAGTGGCAAAACCAACGCCCGGAGGCGGAACGAACCGCTACCTGGGAAAAAGCCAACCAACTGGCTGCTACGGAATGTCTCGCCAAAGGCATCACCTCTTTTCAGGATGCTGGCAGTAACTTTTGGGAACTCAGCCAATATCGTCGACTTGCAGAAGCCGGTCAACTCCCGGTGCGACTTTGGGTCATGGCCAGTCAGCCGACTGGTCCGGAGATCCCCAAGCTGGCAGATTATCCTCAAATTGGACTTGGAAATCAATTTTTTACCTGCCGGGCGGTAAAATGCTACTTCGATGGAGCACTGGGATCCTATGGCGCGTGGCTGCTGGCTCCTTACGACGATAAACCTGGCTTTGTTGGTCAGAATACCACATCGGTCGACACCATCGCCCGCATCGCCAAAGCCTGTCATCAATACGGCCTCCAACTTTGCGTACATGCCATAGGCGACCGGGCTAACCGGGCGCTTTTGAATCTGGTAGAAACGGAGTTTTATGAAAGTGGTAAGTTGAAAGTTGAAAGTGACAAGTCTGTGGATAAGCGTTGGCGCATTGAGCACTCTCAACACATTGATGTACAAGATATTCCGCGTTTCGGTCAGCTGGGAGTAATAGCCTCCATGCAGGCCATTCATTGCACCAGCGATGCACCGTTTGTAGTCAAACGCCTTGGCGTGGAACGCGCCAGAACGGGCGCCTACGCCTGGCGAAGCCTACTCGACAGTGGCGCCCACCTGGCCAACGGCACCGATGCTCCGGTGGAAGATGTAAACCCACTACCCTGTTTGTACGCTGCGGTTACCCGAAAGCCTACTACACCCTCTCCTGATGGAGGGGGCCGGGGGGAGGCTTTTTTTCCGGAACAAAAAATGACGCGGGAGGAAGCTCTGTTTTCTTATACGATCTGGAATGCCTGGGCGGCCTTTGAAGAAAAAGAAAAAGGCTCGCTAACGCCTGGTAAGCTGGCTGATATCGTGATACTGTCTAAAGACCTGCTGCACTGTGGACCGGAAGAGATCTTAGAGGCGAAGGTATTGAAGACGGTTTTGGGTGGTAAAGTTAAATATGAGCTGCACTAGCATTAAGAGCCCTGCTACCCTTTAGATTCTGCTCCGTCGTTGTTGTTGGCGAGGACGCCAACAACGGAAACAATAATAAGTGTTAAGCGGAGCTTGGTCGGTTGAGCATTAGGCGCTTTTGGGTATTCAGAGAGCGGAGTCTCAACACTTATCAATAAACACTTACCGTTTAAGCTCCTGTACCAACAACCCACTTTTCAATCTCGGCTCGAAATAAGTACTTTTTGGTGGCAGGATCTCACCGGCGTCAGCCAGAAACATCATATCCGCAAAATGAACAGGGTAGAGTGCAAAACCCACCCGGTTACGGGCACTGGCTGCTTTTTGCAGGCCTTTTAGGCCCTTACTCCCATCAATGTATGTGACTCGGGTATCGGTACGCACATCGTAGATACCTAGAATATCTCCCAGTACACGTTCGTTCAGGAGCGAAGCATCCAGCAAGGCATTTTGTTCATCCAGTTCGGAGAGCAGTTCCGGTCGCCAATGCAAAGAATACCATTCCTTCCGGAGGCACATCACGATCTCATGCTTATCCATTGGGCGGCGCTCCGAGGCTAACATTTCAATGTCAAATACCTTGGAGATATGTGCCATGAATTGTGTTGCTGTCATTCCAATTGGAATTTCAGCAGCGCGATTGTAGTCCAATATATCCAGCTGATCGGTGGCAAAAAACGCGCAAAAAAGGTGATCGAAGTCAAAGGCGGGATAATCATTGCGCAGCTCGTGCAGCATTGCCATGGTGCTGGTACGATGGTGGCCATCAGCGATGTAAGTGGACTTAACGTTTTTAGTGAATAGATCTTGTAGCTCGCCAATTGCTTGCTGCTCCGTTACGGCCCACACTTGGTGGAGTACTTTTCCGTTTTTGAATCTGGTGTCGAACAGCGGCTTGTTTCTATTAATAAATCCGTTGAGCCATGCGCTGATGTCTGGAACAGAAGGATAGGTAAGCAGTACAGGCTTTAGTATGGCCTCCCATTGCAGGAACAATTCCATCTGCTGTTTTTCACGTTCGCTTAGGGTAGCTTCGTGCTTTTTGACTTTTCCATCAAAAAAATCCTCTACCTCATTGAGCGCCACCAGGCCAGTGTGCTCGCCAGTGACAGACTTAATTTGGTAAATATAAAAAGCTGGCTGACTGATTTTTTTATAAAAACCTTTTTCTACATACTCCTGGTATAGGTTTTTAGCCTCGTCGCAAAAAACTTCAGCGGATTCAACTTTGTTAAAATCGGGGTAAATGGCCTGAAATGGTTTTAACTTCATGGTGGTGGGCGGAAAAACAGGGACAAAAGTAGGGTTTTTAGGCCATAATTGCCCTGGCCTTAAGGCCAAGGCAATTATACATACCCCTTAGCCTGCAACCTAAACAACTCCGCATACTTCCCACCTTTTGCTAACAACTCCTCATGGGTACCCAGCTCAAGCAATTCCCCATGCTCCAGAAACAGAATCCGATCTGCCATGCGTACGGTAGAAAAGCGGTGCGAAATAAGCACGGCTGCCTTGCCTTTCATCAACTCTGCAAAGCGAACAAAAACCTCGTGCTCCGCGCGGGCATCCAGGGAGGCTGTGGGTTCGTCCAGGATGATCAATTGAGCCTCCCGCATATAGGCGCGGGCCAGGGCTACTTTTTGCCATTGTCCGCCACTGAGGTCCACGCCTCCGGCGAAGCGTTTGCCGAGCATCTGACTGTATTTTTTTGGCAGGGGTTCAATGACGGTATCAGCCAGGCTTTTATGTGCGGAGTCTTCTATTCTGTGCTGATTTTCCTGTTCTGAAATATTACCGATAGCGATGTTCTCTCCAGCGGTGAACATAAACCGAACATAATCCTGAAAAATGATCCCGATCTCCCGCCGAAGGTCTTCCGGGTCGTAATCACAGAGGTCCACGCCGTCCAGAAGGATGCGACCTTCCGATGGTTCATACAAATGGGCCAGGAGTTTGACCAGGGTAGTTTTGCCCGCACCATTTTCACCTACCAGTGCGAGTTTTTCGCCGGGATGAAGGGTAAAACTCAGGTGTCGCAATGCCCAGATATCAGTTTCAGGATATTTAAACCCTACATTTTCAAACACAAAACCCTGTTTCATGGGGCGCGGAATTTTATGTCCACCGTCGTGGCTGCCTGCAAGCGGTTTTAATTCCAAAAAGTCAAAAAGATCCTGCAGATACAGGGATGTCTCCGCGATACGGGAAAACCGGCTCACGATCCCTTGGAGCAAACCCTGCAACCGGCTGAATGCCCCGGCCAGAAAGGTGAGGGTACCAACGGTGATCTGTCCGGCAATGGTCTGCCCGATCACAAAAATATAGGCCGCATAATACGAGACTGTTCCGAGTGTGGAGAACAAGGCTCCCCAGGCTGCCCGGCGCAGTGCAAGTTTTTGGTTAACCAGAAAATAGCGATCAGAAATGGTTTTGAAACGGTTGGCTATGAAATCTTCAAGTCCAAAAATTTTGATCTCCTTAGCTGTCTCGTTGCTTGCGCCGATGTAACGGAGGTAGTCAATTTCGCGGCGTTCGGGTGTCCAGGAGCGTGAGAGGGAATAAGATTCCTGATTGAATTTTGCCTCGCCAATGAAGGACGGAATGACTGCAACGACCAAAATGAGCAATAGCCAGGGATTGAATGCCACTAAGCCAACGGCGAGAAACATGACCGTGATCAGATCCTGCGCTTGTGAAAGCACCATACTCATCAGGGCCGTGCGTCCGGCGGTCTGGGTTCGGGCGCGTTCGAGTTTGTCGTAGAATGTTGCATCCTCAAACTGATACAGGTCAAGTGTGGCAGCGTGGCGAATAATCCGGACGGAGGAGTCGTTGTTCACCAGATCGCCCAACAAACTGTCAGTCAAAGTGATAGCGCGGTTAAGCAGGCTGGAAAGCACCGCTAAGCCAAGTTCTGCACCGACCCAGATCCAAAGCGGATTAGAGCTTGTAAGAGAGACTGGATGCGTGATCTGGGCGATCACTTCGTCAATAATTTCCTTGCCAACGTAGAGCATCGTGAGGGGTACTGCTGCTTGTACCAGACGCAGGAGCATATTCCACACGGTCAGCTTTGGGCTGACGGCCCAAATCATGCTAAAAAAACGCGGGACGTTACTTAAGGAAGAAAATTGGCTAAAAAAGCCTGATGTATTGTTTTTTTTGCTCATTTTTCCATTGGAATTTGCTTCACGGATGCCACGTCTGAAGTTTTTATCTCTGGTCATTGATCTGCGTCCAGCTTTTTCATGCGGCGATGTATCTTGCAGCAAAAGTCTTTAGTATCGATGAAATAAGATCTTTTAAATCTTGATGCTGTTATTCCACTGGCTTTCATCAAACCTTATTCACGTTAAAAAGTTGTTGAATCTCCTGCTCTGCTTCGACTTTTCTGCCTTTCTTTTCTGCCAAACGGCTTCAGAAGATTCAGCCTGGAGTTTAGCTTTGGCAATTGGCCTAAATTTTGGAAAGGTCATCTGGATGATGATACCTTAGAATTTGAACGGGATATTGGATTGAAAAAACAACGTATCTACCCTAAGGTCACTCCTATTTGGCTTTTTAAACTACATTATTCACGCGTTCCTAATTTTTTAAGATTTCGGCTTTTAAGATGAATTTTTTCCAAAACAAACCTTTGTGGACGGGCCTCTTATTTTCATGCATGCTGGCCGCTTGTTCCCCCAAAACAACCCCGCCTTTACCCGTCGAAGGAACAAAGGCGGGTCCATCTGCACCTGCTTCCGACTCCAAAGCCCTTAATATTGCAGACGAGGTAATGCAGGCCATGGGGGGTAAAAAAGCATGGGATGACACCCGATATTTTTCCTGGAAATTCTTTGGCCGCCGTAATCTGCTCTGGGATAAACAGGCAGGTCTCTGTCGTATTGAATGGCTCAACAAGCCATGGAAGATTATCGTTAACCTGAATGACGCGACCGGAAAAGTGAGTCTGAATGGTATTGAACAAACCCATCCCGATTCGCTGGCTAAATACCTTGAGATTGGAAAAAAAGTGTGGATCAATGATTCCTACTGGTTGGTGATGCCTTTCAAATTGAAGGATCCCGGAGTGACCCTGAAGTTTTTGGGTGAATCCAATACGGAGGCTGGCGAAGCAGCAGACCTGATCCAGATGACTTTCTCTGGTGTGGGTGTTACGCCCGATAATAAGTACGACGTATGGGTAGATAAAAAGACCCGACTGGTGACACAGTGGGCGTATTTTGAAAAATTCAGCAATGAAAAACCTGATCTTGTAAATCCATGGATTGGGTACAAACGCTGTGGGAAAATCCTGCTTTCACCTGATCGGGGCAAAGAACGCGGCACTTTGGAGCCCGTTGAGGTCTTGGAATCGGCATCAAAATTAATGTGGTCAATGTGAGTCCTGCGCCTGGTATTTTTGCTAAACTAGGCGCTGGGCTCACATTAAACACATTGACTAAATTTCTCAAATTTGCCACATTTCTTCCAAGGGGTGACCGACCATATTTTTCCAATCCTTTTTGGGGTTTTCGGCTACTTTTTTGAGCAGGTCTAATTGGCGTGGCGAGAGCAATTCGTCGGGCGATTGACGCTTTCCTATCAGGCTATTTACGCGGCAGGCTTGTAAAGAAGTCATCGGAATATAGCGATAGTCAGTCTGAGCCAGATAGTATTTGGGCTCGTGGTCGGAGCGGAAACCATCATTTTTTGCACAGGCGGTCATGTTTTTGGGCTGGGTCAGTTTTTCTAATTCGGCTCGGTTGGTTACGTCTGGATCGAACTGAATTTTCACCACTTCTTTTCCATCCTGGTAGCCAGGCTCGGTTTCGATCACACCGGGAATTGCTCCGAAAGTACCTTCGCCAGTCCAGAAACAGTACATCGAAAAGGTAGTTGTTTGTAGTCCGCCTTCCCGGGCCGAAAGTTCTTCTTCTAAAAGTTCCAGGTAACGTGGGCTGGTCTTGCCCGTCAAATTGAGGGCTCGGCGTATTCCATTCACGAGTTGGAGCGAGGCGTTAAAATTGGGCATTCTAGGTACAACATCCTGATAATCATTGCGCACGATGCGCACCACAGGGTTATTCCAGGCTGGTTCGTTAAAAATACGAAGCGCCTCCGCCTCCTTTCCTCCTTTATTGTTGAAAATGCAGACTGGAATGAAATACGTTTCAATGGTCTCGACAATGAGTGGGTTAGAAAGCGTTGTGTTGCCGAAACGGGTGCAATTAGAACAGCCAGGTACTTCCTGGAAAAGGATTAGTAAAGGCTTGCCTGATTGTTGGGATTCTGCTTTGCCCAGGTCGAGGTCGCGAAGCCAGTGAACCTGGCCGAGTTCTTCGGGTTGGCTGGTTGCTGATTCGTTTACTGCCGGATGGCTGATTCGTTTATTGTTGGGAGTAGCCAAAGATAGGGAAGCTTCAAATTTTTGGTTTTTTGGAATAATAAATGCGACAGCAAAGCTGGCGAGTGCGAGTGAACCGGCCAAGACCCCGATCAGTAGGACCCTGGATGAAGGAAAGGCTAAGGCTGGTAAACGGAAGATTTTGAGCATCATTTTTCAGAAAAAAATTTAGGACAACAACGTCGAAGGTAGCTTTAGTAAATATATGCTGTGTTGCAAACCGGGTATTTTGTTGACGAGCTTTGGAATTCTTTGCTCAAAATGTTCAAATGTAGAGATTTAATGCACCTCAGGCATTTGATAGTCTATTTTTGATTGATTAAACCATTGCTACGTGAAATTTTTTTTCTGTTCAGTTGTCCTTATTTTTTCAGCCTCCATGGCTTGGGCACAAGTCGAATTTGCTCCTTTGGGGGCTGAGTGGTACTATCGCTTTAATCCTGGGTACTTTTCGACAAATTCAGTCGGATTTTCGCACGTCCAATACATCGGTGATACCGTGCTTGATGGTCGGGTATGCAAACAAATTTGTACCACAAATTACAGTTATCCAGTGTCTTTGGCACATTGCAACAGTTACTCAGACGTTGACTATATTTTTCAAAGTGCCGATTCAATTTTAAGGTATGAATCTTACCCAACCGGAAACTTTAAATTATTGTTTAGAAACAACTTTCAGTTAGGCGATACCTTCCAAACAAAATCGGGACGACAATGGGTTGTTACAGAAATTACGGGATTGGACTTTAATAATTCTACTGTTCGCCGGTTCAAATTGGAGGCGAATGGAGGCGCAACCTTTATTTATGACCTTTTTGGTCCTGAGTCTGGGATTTTAGAACGATTACCCGATGAGATCGCCGATGTTGCAACCTTTAACCTGCGTTGCTATGCTGATGCCAATTTTGCTCAGGTCAATTTAACAGGCGAAGCTTGTAATGAAATTCTTAATTCGCCAGAACCGGGTTTTGAGTTGATCATCTCTCCAAACCCGGGGCACGATATCATTCAACTTGAGTTTAGGGGCTTCTTGTCAGGACCACCCATGATCAGGATGTGGGATGAGATAGGACGTGTTGTATTCGAAGCGCTATTTGACTTTGGTCAACAGCAGTTGGATGTAAGTAAACTACCTGCAGGCTTTTATGAAATGACCGCTGAGGTCGACGACAAAGTCGTTAGGCAAAAATTTATCAAATATTGATTTAAGGGCTCAATCTTTGCAGGCACGAAAAACACTTGCTTTGATGAAAAAATCTGCTGCAGTTGCCCTCGCGATGTTTTGCTTCGCGACTTTTCCTCTTTCTCTTTTTGCTCAAAAAAGCATCACGCTCGACGACTGTTTCACTTTTTATAAATTCTATCCCCAAACGGGTGATAACTTCCAATACCTCAAAGACGGCAGGCATTATGCCGAAGCTGACCACGATGGTAATCTCCATATCCATGATGTGCTGAATGCAAAATCAGATTCTCTAATTCTCCTTAAACTATCCGATAAAGCCAGGGGATTTGACCAGTTTGAGTTCAGCGAGGACGAAACCAAACTCCTGATTCGTGCCGGGACGGAGCCCGTGTATCGCCACTCTGTACTCGCCAACTATTTTGTGTATGACTTCAAAACAGGTAAAACCGAACCTGTTTTCGAGCAAGGAAAGCAACAGTTTGTCTCCTTTTCTCCTGATGGAACCAACGTTGACTTTGTTTTTGAAAACAACCTCTTTCTCAAAGACCTGAAGACCAATACAACCACGCAGATCACCCAAGACGGGATCAAAAACAAGGTCATCAACGGTCTGCCCGATTGGGTGTATGAGGAAGAATTCAGCCCGGTAGATGGGGGTGGGATGGTGGCTACACGCTGGAGTCCTGATGGAACGATGCTGGCTTTTATCCGCTTTGACGAAACGGCAGTACCGGAAATGTCCCTAACCTGGTACGAAGGCGGGGTATATCCCATGCGTAGTAGCTTCAAATATCCAAAAGTTGGACAAGCTAATTCCACCGTGAGCGTGCATTTGTATGAGTTGAGTACAAAGAGTATGATAGGAAAACTAATGGGACTTGAGGTTGACGATTATTGCCCACGTATCAATTGGACGGAAGACAACCAGCTGATTATGACGCGTCTGAACCGCCGGCAAGACACGCTTGATCTGTTGGTGGCGTTACCAGAACGAACCATCTATGAACAAGAAGATCAGACCAATTGGATTCCCACAAGATTGCTGTTGGAAGAAACGGACCCGGCGTATGTGGATATTGAATTGGACAACCACTTGGTTTTCCTGAAAGATAAACGCCACTTTTTATGGATGAGCGAGCGCAGTGGATGGCAACAAATTTATCGTTACGAAATGAATCCGGCTGCTGCAGAAGGCATTGTTGCGTTGACGAAAGGCAATTTTGATGTGACCGCTTTTTATGGGGTGGACGAAAAAAACGGAAAGTTTTATTTTCAGGCAGCTACGCCAACGCCGCTTGACCGACAGATCTGGGAAGGAGATCTGAATGGCGGCGATGCGCGCTTACTAACCCAACCTGCAGGCACCCATGAAGCGGCCTTTAGCCCCACCTTTGATTATTTTACCCATGTTTGGTCCAACGCAAACACTCCACAGGAGGTCAATATCTGTGATCGGAATAACGACATCATCCGCGCACTCAATAAGAACGAGCGGATACGAAAGCTGAGGCAGGAATATGGTTTTGTTCAAAAAGAATTCTTTCAGTTTCCTTTGGCGGATGGGACGTTTTTAAATGGGTGGATGATGCGTCCGGCCGTCTTAGATACGCTTAAAAAATACCCGATCTTGTTTGATATTTATGGCGGACCAGGCGTTCAAACCGTACAAAATCAATATGATGGATACATAGGTTCCTGGCATCAAATGCTCGTTCAAAAGGGCTATGTTGTCGTAAGTGTGGACAATCGGGGTACCGGTGCACGTGGAAGAGATTTTAAAAAATGCACCCAGCTTCAATTAGGGAAACTTGAAACGGAAGACCAGATTGCTGCTGCCAATTTCCTCGGTTCGCAGTCCTGGGCCGATTCAAGCCGCATTGGAATTTGGGGCTGGAGTTTTGGGGGCTATCTCAGCACATCCTGTATTTTGAAAGGTGCTGACAGGTTCAAGATGGCCATGGCTGTAGCCCCGGCTACCAATTGGAAATGGTACGATTCCGCATATACCGAGCGGTATATGCGGAGTACAAAAGACAATGAAAAAGGATATGAGGAGAATTCACCCATCAATTTTGCCAAGCGCCTGCGCGGAGATAATTACCTGATTTGCCATGGCATGGCGGACGATAATGTTCACTGGCAGCAAGCCGTGGAGATGATCGATGCGCTGATTAAAGCAAACAAGCAATTTGAGACGTATTATTACCCGAATCGGAATCATGGAATCGATGGAGATAATGTTACGATGCACTTGTTTACCAAGTTGACGAATTTTGTTTTGGAGAAACTTTGATTTGGTGTTTTGGGTAAAAACTTGTAGTTTTGAAATCCAAAATCACCCAACCAAATGAGTTTACTGCCAAATGCTGAATTTGCATTTATCCCATTGGAAAAATTAGTGGATTATGCGCTAAATCCAAACCATCCTGTTGGAAAACATAAAGCAGCGGTTTTTGAGGCTGTTTTAGGGATTACCATTATGGACACGGAATTTTTGAGGACTAAAATTCTGGAAGCTGTGCAAACAGCTGAGGCAATTCAAACACGTAAGGACGATTTCGGACAGCGTTACCAAGTTGAATTTGAATTAGAACGAAATGGTTGCAGGGCAATAATCCTGACCGCTTGGATCTTAGAACCGCTTGAATTTTCACCTCGATTGACGAGTTGTTACATTAAATAAATCAACTGCAATGAATCAAGAAATTAAACTGTTGGACGTGGTGGCTCTTTTGAGGGCGATGCCTGCTGAGAACCTTAAAAAAGGTCAGGTTGGCACAGTGGTGGAGGTTTTCAGTGAAGAAGACTTTGAAGTGGAATTCGTGGATAAACAGGGTAGAACAGTCGCGATGCTGCCACTAAAAAGTTCAGATTTGCTGGTGTTGCAATATGAGTTGGAAAGAGCTTGAGGTCGTCTCCGGCAATAATTATTTCCAAAAAACATCCCAGGCAAACCGGGCCACAATTCCCACCACGACTACTAGAAAAACCTTGCGTATAAACGCATTGCCCCTCAAAACAGCCATTCGGCTGCCCAGATAAGAGCCCGCCACATTGCAAGCCATCATCGGTAAAGTGAGGTGGAACAAGACATACTTGTTCATCAGGAAAAAGATGAGTGAGGAAAAATCTGATACCACATTGATGATCTTGGAAATAGCTGAAGATGTCAGGAAACTGTACCCAATGACGCTTACAAAGCCAAATACCAGCAAACTTCCGGTACCGGGGCCGATAAAGCCGTTATAAAATCCCAGTGTTGCGCCGATCCCAGACGCCCACCAGTGCAGCTTTTCCGGTGCGACATTGAATTGCTCCTTGTGCCCAAAATCCTTTTTCCGATAGGTATAGATGGCGATGGCAATAATGAGAAAAAGAATGACCGGCTTCAGGACAGAAGCGGGCAGCATACTTTGCACGGTAGCGCCGAGATAGGAAAAAAGGGACGCTGGCACGCCCGCATACAACACCGTTTTCCAGGGGATTTTTACCGTCCGGGCGTAATTCCAGGCTGCCACCGAAGTGCCCACCGCTGATGCAAGGCGATTGGTTCCAATAATGTTCGGCACCGGAAGTTGCGGATAAAGCACAAAAAAGGCCGGTATTTGCACCAGCCCGCCACCACCGACGATGCTGTCAATAAATCCGGCGAGAAAAGCGAAGGCGCAGAGCAGGTAGAGTTCCATAAGAATCGTGTGCAAGGATACGCCGAAAGATTGGAAATCTCCTCCTCGTAAATTGGAACCTAATGTTTGCAGATTTTTGCACAATCAAACCAGTCATTAATGTATTAAAATGACATATTGGCAAAATTTAACCTTAAAAATGTACTATTTTATAAAACACTTGACTACCTTAGAGCATCGGTAACCGATTTTTTAAATTCTTAAACTTTTCCAAATTATGAAATAAACTTTGATTTTCTTCACGGCTCACGGCTCACGGCGCTGATTTTTATTTTTACTATATTTTCATTTCTAAAAGTTAATGCCCAATGTTTTGAGTCGGACGGTATAACTGTTAAGCCCTCATACTATAACATTATGATTGCACTTGACGATGATTGGGTTGATGATTTTTTTGGTGGCGATCTGGCAGCTGCCAGGATGTCGGCTGAAGATCAAATCGACAAGACGATTGCAGCCTTAAATGACCCCAGTAGACCTTTTGCTGCTTTTTTTAAACTAAGTTTTAAAAAAATATTCTTTCCAACATTTGTTGGAGGACCGCAAATACTCCCTGGTGAGGCAGTTCCTATGTATGCTTCCAGAATTTTTCAATTTTACAACGATAAATTTCCATGTGTGCCCTTTGACTGTATAATTTATTTTACTTCAAACTTTGGATCGGATTTGTCGAATGGGGTAAATGGAGTCGTAATTACTCCCGGGAACGATGTACCTTCTATGGCTCACGAAATTGGCCACACTTTGGGCCTTGGTCATCTTGGATCTACTTGTTGTGCAACCAAAAACACTATGATGTGTGCACCTCCTAAAATGACAGCTGCTATT
Source organism: Lewinellaceae bacterium (assembly GCA_947476195.1). GTDB lineage: Bacteria > Bacteroidota > Bacteroidia > Chitinophagales > Saprospiraceae > M3007. The sequence goes on from CANJPT010000106.1 coordinate 13,617, forward strand.
TCTCCCCTGAATGCAACATGTGGATTTACAGTGGGCGCAGTAAATGCGGTTATCTTTACCCCGGCTAAGTGCAATGGTATCCTTGCCCTTCCTTCTGAAGAATTTGAAGCTGATTTCCAATGCCCCCCAACTGGCAATTATGCTTTTTCTATTGCACAGAGTAACCCAAATCCAGTGTTCAACTGCAAAACAGAGGGCGATATTAACACCGTGAGTGTTACAGTTTTTAACGGGTATACACAACAGGTAGACCAGCCTGTGAGAGCATTTATTGGTTCATCTTTTGCTACGTCCTTAGAATTCGTTCAAGACCCAAACTTGGATTTCAACTGCATTCAAACAGTACCAAATCAGACAGAATTTTGGATAACAGAGCCTAACTGCGGAAATGAAACCATTTTTTCGATTTGTGGAGGTTGTTCTATAACAGTAAGGTTCAAAGTCAGATATTTAGGAGGCTTGCCTTCTGGCGCTACTTCTATTCCAGTTGTTGTTTACATTGGGAATATAGTAGCAACTTCCAAAACATTTAACATCACACCTTATAAATCGATCTCCGCGGGTAATTTTTCTTCTATCTTAGTGGGACCTAATCCGTTGTTAATCAATGGCACAGTGGTTATGGACAATGCGTATGATTTTGCCATCAACAAAAAACTCCTTTTCGCATCAGGTGCAGCATTAGAAATAAAGAATGGTAGCATTGTCAATATGACCCATATAGTTGCAGAAGGTTGTTCCACCATGTGGAAAGGTATCACTGTAAGGCAAGGCGGCACCCTCATTATGAGCAAGATGACTACTGTCAAAGACGCTCAGATTGCAGTCAATGTTCAAAAAGGTGGCACGGCTAATATTCAGTCCTGTAAATTTGAGGACAACAACTTTGCCATAAGCACCAACACCTTAGGTACAGGCAACTATAATCTCACACTGCTTGGGAACACCTTTGAAACCTCTGACGCAGGGCTAAAACCTAATTATACCGGCCAATCTCCAGCACCAGGCACCAAAGGCTTCGCAGGTATTTATGTCAAAGACCTTGCAGGAGGTTTGAGCATTGACAAGGACGCTACTTTTGGCTTAACCAACCAATTCACGAATCTCCAATATGGAATTTTTGCTGAAAATACCGATGTCACCGTGCGTGACGCGATGTTTTTCGACCTTATAAAAGGAAACAGAGCAGTAGACTATCCCGGCACGCTCTTTACGGGGACTGCAGTTTACTCAATTTTTGGCAAAGTTGATGTGAAAGGTAGTTTTACAGGTATCGCCCCTAAGCCAGTATTGATGAACAATTGTTACAACGGAGTGCAAGTGCTCGGTGGCGCCATAGATGTAGCCGGTTGTGAAATGGGCAATATGACCAACGGCATCGTCGCTGGAGGTGGAACAAATAAAGCATACAATATTTATTGGAACAACATTGCCGCCTCAGAACGGGGCATTTCGATTTATTATCAATCTGGCTTGCCGGGGCATTCAAGTATCGACAACAATATTGTACATATGTCAGGAAACCCCAACGGCGTAGGCATCGCCAATGGTGGACAAGAGATGTTCCCACAGCAAGAGGGCTTTGTGGTCAACAATTCTGTTACAATGGAAGAAGGTGCCACGGGCATTCAAATCGGCGTAGCCAATCGCATCAAGGTGACCTATAATAATGTGAATCTCTCGGGCAGCGGTACCCACTTCGGCATCAAGGTGGAAGGCGGCGACCGCAATACCCTCAATTGTAACACGGTAACCAGTTCAGGCGGTGCCAACGACGGCATTTATGCCGTACACGCCAGCCGTGCCAGTGTACTTTGTAACCAAACCACAGGTACTGCTCGTGGCTTGCACTTTGAAGGGATGCTGGCTGGGAAAAACAAGGCGGATGTTGGGGGGAATAGGATGGAAAGTAACGCTGTTGCAGGGTTGCTGCTGGGTACGGATGCGGTTGTGGGAGGACAGGTACACCGGGGGAATAGATTTGAAGGTACGGGGGCTTTAGCAGGTGTTGGAGTAGATTTTCACTCTCTTTTTACTGTTGACGCGAATGAAAACTCTGATTTTTTACCGCAAACTTGGCTGCCTCAATTATGGTTCTTAAATATTTCAACACCTTCACCAACTTTCGATTGCGGGGCCAATACCACCTGTCCCCCCACTCCAAGCCCGACACCTGACTATCCGTTGGATATCAAGATAGTGAAGGGAGAACTTGGAGGCACAACCTATCAAGCTGCTAATAAATGGCTCTCACAACGGAGGTTTTACGAA
>CANJPT010000107.1 GCA_947476195.1 Lewinellaceae bacterium
GGTCGCGCCCCATATGGTCGCCCCCCATATGGTCGCCCCCCATATGGTCGCCCCCCATATAGTCGCCCCCCATATAGTCGCCCCGGATAAAAACATCACGCCGAATCCTACAGATTTATCATCCCTACCACCCGAGATCCCATTTTCAAAAATACAATGGGCCACACGCCCGTATCTTGGGCAGATTATTGGGGCCTACCTATCCATAGTAGCAACGGAATGCCTCAAATTTCACAAACAAAATCAACCAGGTGTTTGGCTTGACAAAATCTGGCAGCGCAGTTTTGATGAGCGCATCATTCGGGATACAGCGGCATTTGATAATATTTCCAACTATATCATCAACAACCCGGCTAACTGGAAAGAGGATAAATTTTTTGATTAACAAAGGCCTCATACAAACCTAAAAATAATGTCCAACAACAACTCCGCCATCGTCACCAAAGTCTGGTCCTTCTGCAACACCCTTCGCGACGACGGCGTGGGTTACGGCGACTATCTCGAACAGCTCACCTATCTGCTTTTCCTCAAAATGGCAGACGAGTATAGCAAGCCGCCATATAGCAGAAAACTGCCCATTCCAGAGGAGCACAATTGGGAAAGCCTGGTTGATTTGAAAGGCGCAGAGCTTGAAGTTCATTATTCCACCATGCTTCGTGAATTGGGCAAGGGCAAAGGAATGCTCGGGCAGATCTTCACAAAAAGCCAGAATAAGATCCAGGATCCCGCCAAACTTTCCAAGATCATCGCCATGATCGATGCCGAACAATGGCTGATGATGGGCGTGAAAGACAAAGGGGATATCTACGAAGGCTTGTTGGAGAAAAATGCAGAGGACACCAAAAGCGGTGCAGGTCAATATTTCACGCCCCGCGCGCTCATACGCGCCATGGTGGAATGTGTGCGTCCCCAGCCGCTCAAAACCATCTCAGACCCAGCCTGCGGAACGGGTGGTTTCTTTTTGGCGGCTTATGATTACCTGCTCGAGCACAACCAGATGGACAAGGAGCAAAGGGAGTTTCTAAAACACCAGACTTTCTTTGGCAATGAAATCGTGGCCAGCACCCGTCGCCTGGCCCTCATGAACCTCTTCCTGCATAACATCGGCGATATTGACAGTGACAACTTTATCTCGCCTGCAGATGCCCTGATTGCGGATACAGGCGTCCGTTATGATTACGTACTGGCCAATCCGCCCTTTGGCAAAAAGAGCAGTCAGACCTTTACCAATGAAGAAGGCGAACAGGAAAAAGAAGACCTGACGTATAACCGGCAGGATTTCTGGGCTACTACGAGCAACAAACAGCTCAATTTCCTGCAACACATCCGCACCTTGCTCAAATCAGATGGTTTGGCGGCTGTGGTCTTGCCAGATAATGTACTTTTCGAAGGGGGCGCCGGCGAAAGCGTCCGTAAAAAACTATTAGAGACAACGGACGTCCATACCATCCTGCGTTTACCCACAGGTATCTTTTATGCACAGGGGGTTAAAGCCAACGTAGTTTTCTTTGACAACAAACCCAGCAGCAAAACAGCTTGGACCAAAGAGATCTGGGTGTTTGATTACCGTACCAACATACACCATACGCTCAAGAAAAGTCCGCTAAAACTAGAAGACCTGCGCGATTTTATCACTTGCTACAATCCTGGCAACAGTCATAAACGCGTTGCAACGTACCACCCGGAAACCAATCCGGAGGGGCGATGGCGGATGTTTACCTATGAGGAAATCATTGCCCGGGATAAGACCAGTCTGGACATCACCTGGCTGAAAGATCAGTCGCTGGCGGATTTGGATAATTTACCGGATCCGGATGTGCTGGCTTTGGAGATCATTGAGAATTTGGAGGCTGGGTTGGAGAGCTTTCGGGCGGTTATGGTTGGGTTGGGGAAGTAGACATATTGATATTACCCTCTCTTCAATTTTTCATTCCCCGCATGCCTGGAAGCATCCCGTATCGTCTTCTTTTCCAGATTTTTTTGAAGTGCCTCAGCGAGGTCAACCCCGGTCTGGTTGGCCAGGCAGATAAGCACGAACAGCACATCGGCCATTTCATCGGCAAGTTGGGCCGGGGCATCTGCTGCATCTGCCGGGTTTTTGAAGGACTGATCGCCGTAGATCCGTGCCATGAGCCGGGCTACCTCACCCACTTCTTCTGAGAGCAAGGCGGTGTTGGTGAGTTCGGAATAATATCGGACGCCGATGGTTTTGATCCATTGGTCCACTGTTTGTTGAGCCTCTTGGATGGTCATAGTAGGATTGATTTTCAAATAAAAAACCCTCCAAAAGTGCGACTTATTGGAGGGGTTTGGGATGTTTTTTTTGCAAAAGACGGACTATATCAGGACCGATCAGCTGTTTTTAGCGATCAGGCTGAAGGGGCCTGGCCGCCGCCACTTCCTCTGTTGCCACCGCCCTGGCCGCCACCACCTCGATGGTGACCTCCTTGTGAGGACGTTTTTTGCCCGCCTTCTCTTTTTGGTCCTTCGCCGCCACTTCTGCGTGGAGGCTGTGACCGTCCACTGCTGCCTTGACGTGGTGCATGTCGTTGTTCGGGCTCCTCGGTCAAGCCAGGCGGAAGTGGCAGTTGTGGCACTTCCCGACCAATGAGTTTTTCGATGCGTTTAAGGCGCGGGAGATCCATGTGGTTGATGAGCGTCAGGGCCGTGCCTTTGCGTTCGGCCCGGGCAGTACGCCCGATGCGGTGTACATAATCTTCGGCATCACGGGGTGCTTCAAAATTCACCACAAGGTCAATCCCGTCAATATCAATCCCACGGCTCAGTACGTCAGTGGCTACCAGGATGTCAATTTTTTGATTGCGGTAGTCAAGCATAACCTGCTCACGCTCTTTTTGTTCGAGATCGCTGCTGATGCGCTCGACGTTGAGGTTACGGCTTTTAAGTTTTTTGTATAATTCGTTGACTGCGAGTTTGCTGGAGCAAAAAATAAGTGTTCGCTGCCCCGTACGGTCTTTCAGGATCTCGGCGATGAGCGGAATTTTTTGTCGGTCGCCCACGAGATATACGCCCTGTGTGACCCCTTCAGCAGGCTTGGAAAGCGCGATACTGATGGTAGCTGGGTTTTTAAGCATCGTTTTGGCCAGTTTCATCACACCATGAGGCATGGTGGCGGAAAAAAGCAAGCCCTGACGATTCGGGTTGAGCGTTTCAATGATTTTTGTGAGGTCAGGCATAAAGCCCATGTCGAGCATCCGGTCGGCCTCGTCGAGTACCAGAAAACGCAGGCGTGAGAAGTTAACGTAGCCAAGGCTCATGTGCGAAAGCAATCTGCCTGGTGTGGCGATCACGATGTCTGCCCCCCTTTGGAGCGCATCGCGGCCTTGGGCAAAATCTTTGCCGCCTCCGCCGCCATAAATGGCTACCGAAGAGATGCCAGCGAAGTACGAATATGCTTCAATGGCCTGATCGATTTGCATCGCCAACTCCCGGGTAGGTACAATGATGAGGGCCTGGGTAAAATCTGCCTCACCCGATTCCATGATCATGTGCATGATGGGCAAAACAAAAGCAGCGGTTTTACCGGTGCCGGTTTGAGCTGTGCCAATAACATCCCGACCCTCTAAAATAAGTGGGATGGCTTTTTCCTGAATGGGGGTAGCCGTTTTAAAATTAAGGGCCTCAATGCCATCGAGTACGTCGCGGTGGAGGCCAAATTCGGAGAAATCCAATTATTGAGTGGTATAAGGTGATATTAGACGTTGAACTGTTGGATTTTGGACGGTGATTTGTGAGGTTTGACTGGTTGTCCTACGTCTATAGACTAATTGTCTAAAATCCAATAAAGTACAAAGGTCGTCAAAAATTAGGCAAATGAATTAAAATGAAAGCCTAAATCCAAGATCCTTGCAAATCCGAAATCACAATTCGAATTTACAAAGATATGATTGCGCGCCATGCCTTTGATAAAGTATAAGAACTAGCCCGGCAGTTCAAATCCGTAGCTATTCTAGGACCTAGGCAAAGTGGGAAAACCCATCATACTAATGGACATTTTTGTTTTGTCCCCAGACCTATAAGGTTTTTGGAAACCTTACAGGTCTCGATTTTAGAAAATGTCCAGTAGTATGAGGAAAACCACACTTGTCCGTGCCGCTTTCCCTGCAAGGCCTTACGTCTCTTTAGAAAACCCTGGTAGTCGACGGTTTGCATTGGAAAACCCAAGGGGCTTTTTAGGGCAATTCCCTGATGGAGCAATCCTGGACGAGATCCAATGCAGCCCGGAAATGCTCAAAGCCCAGCTTAATCGGGATGAACGCTCCAAGCTTTTTCATTGGCGTGATAGCACTGGGAATGCGGTAGCTGTTGTGGGGGATAACGGAATCCAATAGCATCCGGTCGAAGTCAAGCCAGCCCGTTGCCAATTCATTTTTCAAAGGATTGCATTATTGGGAAAAATTAAGCCTGCAAGATGGGGGGACGGTAATCTATGAAGGATCAAAATCTCAAACCAGAAGTAATGGACTTCAGGTATTTCCCTGACACGATGCCGGAACAATTGAATTGATCCTATCGCAAATCCCACTTTTTAGTTTTAAAAAAACGAACCAAGAGATAAAGCAACAAGCCAGCCGGACCAGTAAGCATGGTTAGCAACAAACTGGGAATCACGAAGACATGGCCAATCCTTAATTGGCGCGCATCATGCGTCTGCCAGGTACCGACCATCAAACAAAATGAAAGATAATTCAGCCATCCGGTAAGCAACATCTCTTTACTCCGAAACAGATTTCTAATACCTTCCAACGAAAGCAAATTTCCGCCTTCTTCCGGGCTGATAAGGAACTGAAAGGTAAAAACTGCTGCTACGATCAACAACACCGTGGCCGCACCAAAAGCAATCGGCTCCGTATAGCGCCAGTTGGGTGCTGCGATAAGCAACAACCAAGGGAGAAAAATAATGATGCTGGCGTACCAGTAGAAAGAATCGGGGGTCATTTTGTAATGTAGTGAATTGTTTTAATGTGGTCAATGTGGGTTTAGCCTCTTACGATCTTTAAGCTCAGGTCGAGGGGTTGGGCAGAGTAGGTAAGTGCCCCGGCGGAAACAAAATTGACGCCAGATTGAGCATATTTGCGCACATTAAATAAGGTAATACCACCGGATGCCTCAGTTTCAAATTTACCAGCTACCATGGCTACGGCCTCATGCAGGATCGGAATTTCAAAATTGTCGAACATGACCCGGGTAATGCCGCCTGTGCTGATAACTTCTTCTAATTCAAGCAGATTACGCACTTCGACGGTGATGTTGAGGTGCAGACCTTTTTCCTTTTGATAGGCGTGGGCTCGTTCGATGGCACGGCTAATTCCGCCGGCTGCATCCACGTGGTTGTCTTTGATCATGATCCAGTCATAGAGTCCCCAACGGTAATTTTCACAACCTCCGATATTGACGGCCCATTTTTCTAAAAAGCGTATGAGCGGGGTAGTTTTGCGGGTATCCAGGACTTTCACCGGCAGGTCGCCGACCTCAAAAGCGAATCGGCTACTCAAGGTAGCAATGCCGCTCATACGCTGCATCGCATTGAGTACCAAACGTTCCGCTTGAAGTAAGGCCTGCGTGTTGCACTCAATCTCAAAGGCCGTCTGCCCATATAGGACATCCGTACCGTCAGGCTTTTGAATGTCTATGGACGCCGAGGGATCAAGAAATTCGAAGATATCTTGAGCAAGTTCTACACCAGCAATCACGCCGTAGTCTTTGATCTTCAGTACGGCACGGCTGCGGCTATCCGCAGAGATCGTGGCTAAAGAAGTGTGATCACCCTCCCGCACATCTTCCTGGAGGCCTGCCGTGATGAAGTCTTTAATTAGCTGGTCGGTGATTTGTTTAGGACGCATTTCTTAAGTGATAAGTGATGAGTGATAAGTGTTTTATCACGCTTTCCATTTAATGTTGCAGCCACCGGATGGGCGCTGAATGGGGTTGATTGGTTGGTTTTTCAAAACTGCATCTAAAGCAGCGCGGAGGTCTTCGCCGGTGGATTCAATCGGATTCCTTTTGGGTCGACTGGGGTCGAGTTGGCCGCGATAAGCGAGTTTTAAGTCTTGGTCAAAAATATAGAAATCAGGCGTACAGGCGGCGTCATAGGCGCGGGCAACCTCCTGAGTTTCGTCATAAAGGTAAGCGAAATCATATCCAACGGATGCTGCATGAACAGCCATTTTGTCCGGGCCATCTTCGGGGTGGGCAATTGCGTCATTGGAGTTGATGCCGACGAATGCTACGCCCTGTTTTTTATATGCTGCCACGATCCGAACGATCTCCGGGTTGATATAGATGACGTAGGGACAATGGTTACACAAAAACATGATCACAGTGGCTTTTGCACCGACTGAGATCTCTTTTAATTCGACCGTTTTTCCACTGGCAGGTTCAAGCAATTGAAAATCTGGCGCGAGTGTGCCGAGCGGGATCATGTTTGATTCTGTGTATGCCATATTGATTTACGATATACGATATACGATTTCTGATTTTTTTGATCCGGGAAAGGGACGACTCATCCCTTTTTCGGATCAAAAAAATCGTAAATCATATATCGTAAATTTTAAGGTTGCGGTACCACCCGGATCCCCAATTCCTCCAGCTGCTTCAACTTGATCCCATCTGGTGCGTCGATCATCATGTCTCGGCCCTGGTTATTTTTGGGGAATGCAATAAAATCACGGATAGAGTTTGCGCCATTCATAACAGCATTGAGTCGATCAAAGCCGAATGCAATACCGCCGTGTGGTGGAGCGCCATATTCGAATGCACCCAACAGGAAGCCGAACTGTGCCTCGGCCTCTTCGGGCGTAAATCCAAGCAACTTGAAATTGCGGGCTTGCAGGTCGCGGTCGTGAATACGAATCGATCCGCCGCCGATTTCTGTGCCGTTGATCACCAGATCGTATGCATCAGCACGCATAGACTTGAGTATAGTACGGTCGTCGCTTTCCATTTTGGCGATATCACCAGGCTTGGGCGACGTAAACGGATGGTGCATGGCGAAAAAGCGATTTTCGTCTTCGTCCCATTCCAGCAAAGGAAAATCCAGTACCCAGAGCGGTTTAAAATCATCACCACGACGAAGGCCAAGTCTTGTGCCCATTTCGAGGCGGAGTTCAGAGAGTTGTTTGCGGGTTTTTTCATCTTCGCCGCAAAGCAGGAAGATCAGATCTCCTGGTTTTGCTCCACAGCGTTCAGCCCAGACTTTCAGATTGTCAGGGGTGTAAAATTTATCTACGCTTGATTTTGGGGTTCCATCAGCTTCAATTCTGACATAAACCAGCCCTTTTGCGCCGATTTGTGGGCGTTTCACCCATTCGGTTAGTTCGTCAATTTGTTTGCGGGAATACTCCGCGCAACCAGGGGCACAAATTGCAATCACAGATTCGGCACCATCAAAAACTGGAAAACCTGAAGGTACCATATCTACGCCGCTCCCGAATTCTGCGTCAGCAGGTGATTTTAGATCTACGAATTCCATTCCAAAACGCAGGTCTGGCTTGTCTGATCCGTAAAGACGCATCGCTTCATCATAGGTCATACGCGGAAAATCGCTGAGTGTGATGCTGAGCGATTGCTGGAACAGGTATTTAGTGAGACCTTCAAAGGTGTTTAGAATGTCTTCCTGGTGTACGAAAGACATTTCACAGTCGATCTGGGTGAATTCCGGCTGACGGTCAGCACGCAGGTCTTCATCCCGGAAGCATTTTACGATCTGGAAATACTTGTCAAACCCAGCCACCATCAGGATCTGCTTGAAGGTTTGAGGGCTTTGAGGCAGGGCATAAAATTGCCCTTTGTTCATACGGCTGGGTACCACAAAATCGCGCGCGCCTTCGGGGGTAGACTTGATCAGGTTTGGGGTTTCTACTTCGATAAAACCTTCTCCGGCGAGGTATTTCCGGGTTTCCACCGCCAGATTGGAGCGAAAAATGAGGTTTTTCTGTATGGCATTGCGTCGGAGATCGAGGTATCGGTATTTCATGCGGAGGTCATCGCCACCGTCGGTATCATCCTGAATCGTAAAAGGAGGCGTCTTGGAAGCATTGAGAATCTTCAGCATAGTCACCTTGATCTCGATCTCGCCTGTGGGTATTTTGGTGGTTTTCGAAGCACGTTCGATCACCGTACCGGTAGCTTGCAGCACGAACTCACGCCCAATAGAGCGTGCCGTTTCAAAGATCTCTTTGGAGGTATAATTCTCGTCAAGCACCAATTGGGTGATGCCATAGCGATCGCGCAGGTCGATCCAAAGCAAGGCGCCTTTGTCGCGCACAATGGCCGACCAGCCGCTAAGGGTTACTTCCTGATTAATGTCTGTGATGCGGAGCTCCCCGCAGGTATGGGTTCGATACATTCTTTTAGGGAATGATGAGTGATGAATGATAACTGCTGACTTGGATGGCAATTCAGCTGAATCCGGATTTTTCAAAAACCAGGTGCAAAAGTAAGGGAATGTAGGGAGAAAACGAAGCGAAGAACCCCAGCGCCCAACCCGCAATAACAAAGCCTATTTGCTCAGAATACCAGCTGCTTCCTGTTAGGCGAATACGCCACTGATATTATATTTCATATTAATACATAATATCAAAATAAAATTTGACAGATTTGAACTAAAATCCAATTCCCTGACAAGCTCTTTGCGTGAAAAAGTAATTTTTGCGTTTTCAGGTGTAGCTAAATTTCAGGTGAAAAAGATTAAGCGCATTAAAGATGCAGCCCCGGCTTGCGTTACACAAACCGGGGCTGCTGTTATCTTTTTACCTAAAATAGTAAGCTCACCTTATGCCTAATCTTTCTCCGCTTCCCTCTTTTTGCAATTGTTTAAAAGCCTCTAAGCCACAATCGAGAAACGCCTGATATACTTTGGGGTCATGTCCATTAGTATAGTCAGTGGGCTTATTGAGCAGCGTTTTGCCATCGTTATTCATCAGCACATAATAAGGTTGTGCGCTCACATCGAAATTATTGACCTGAAAGGAGGACCACTTAGAACCTACGGTTCGGAGCTTTTCACCCGTTTTTGGGTCAAGTAAGTAGGCAAAATCGTTGTCGGGGAAGAGCCGCACTTTTTCGTCTACATAAAGTGACACAACTACATAGTCGTTGCGAAGTCGCTCAATAATGCCTGGCAAGGGCCAAACGGTTTCTTCCATTTTGCGACAGTTCACACAGCCATGTCCGGTAAAATCTACAAAAATGGGTTTGTGTTCCAATTTAGCAACTGCGATGGCCTCGTCGAAGTCATGGTAGCAATCCAGACCTTGCGGGCAGCCGGGACCATCATGGGCTTTGGGTTCATGGCCTTTTTTGAAGCTATAGTGTACGGGTGGAGCCAGACCGCTGAGCAATGAAAGCGAGGTGTAACTAATCAGTCCCCAACCCACATAAACAGCAAAGGCAATTGAGGAGAGCGCAATTGTGAGCCGTCCGATCCCTGGCTTGCTCTCATTCCCTTTCCACTTGAGTATCCCGAGTTGGTAAAATCCCAGTAAAAGTGCGCAAAGGATCCAAATAATCATGAAAGGTTCGAATTTCAGAACTCCCCACTGCTCTACCATATCAGCAGTACTGAGGAATTTGAAGGCCAGTGCAAGTTCGAGGATACCCAGGGTTACTTTTACATTGTCCATCCAGCCTCCCGATTTTGGCAGTGAATTGAGCCAGCCTGGGAACATCGCAAACAGACCAAAGGGCAATGCCAAGCCCAACCCAAAGCCAAACATTCCAATAGCTGGTTTGAGCGGGATAAAACCGAAGAGCGATGCGCCGGCATTTGATCGCGCTGCTTCTACCAACAGCGTGCCCACGATCGGGCCCGTGCAGGAAAAGGATACCAGTACCAGCGTAAATGCCATAAAGAAGGTGCCGAGGAGGCCACCCCGGTCGGCCATTTTATCACTTTTGTTTACCCAGGAAGAGGGCAATTGAATTTCATAAAAACCAAAAAAGGAGAATGCAAAAATGGCCAGCAGTACGAACATAAGCAGGTTGAACCACATATTCGTGCTCATGTTATTGAGTGCAGTAGGTCCAAGCAGGCTGGTAATGGCAGATCCGAGAATTACAAAGATCAATACAATGCTGGCGGAATAGATGAATGCGTTTCGCAGTCCAGTGGTACGGTCTTTTGAGCGTTTTACAAAGAAACTCACGGTCATAGGGATCATCGGAAATACGCAGGGCGTAAGCAGTGCAATGAGACCGCCAATGAAACAAAACAGCAATAAAGACACCCAGGAGGCGCCGTCGCTGCTACCATTTGAAGTGTCGTCACCACAGCTGCCGGCGAATTGGTTGGCGATAATATCCCGTTTGGAATAGAAAAAGCCTTTGAAGTTGGGGTCGTTGGGGGGTTCTACTGGATTATTGGAAGAGTCTGCGGTGGAAATAGGGGCTTCTGTAGCGGTGGGAACTTTAGTTGCTTCGGCGGGTGTGTTTTCCTTCGCCAAGGTTTCAGGGGATGCAAGCTCCTTTCCGGAAGATCCGGCAGGTGATGGAGCATTACCACAGCCATTCAGGGCCGGGATCTTGAATGAAAAATCAACATCTTTGGGTGGTTCGCAGTGGTCGTCATTGCAAACCATATAATTTAGATAGCCAGCTATAGGTTTGTTCGGATCTTTTACCTCAACTCGCTGGGTGAAAATAGCTTTATGCTTGAACTTCGTGAGGTTCATGCTAAAAACCTTGTCATACGTCTTGTCAATATCTCCACTCTCTTTAGCCTTTCCAATGAGCTTGTAATGAGCGCCTTCCTGAAAAGTAAGGGTACAGGGTAGCGGGCCCTCATCGCTTTCCAAAAATTGGGAATAGGTATAAAACCCATCGTTAATAATACCCGTAATGATCAGGTCTACCTGACAATTACCTGCGTCTTTGGTTGAAAACGACCATTTTACAGGATTTTGAGCAAAAGATGCTGTATAGAGTAGGACTGCAAACAGCGTGAGAAAGGAAATTCGAATGCCGGTGTGCATATTATTTAGACAAAGAAAGTGAATCAATGGTTGGTTGAATTTGCGCTACAGCCTGCAAGAACGGGTATCTTAAAAGAAAATGCGGCATCTTTGGGAGGCAGGCACATTTCGTCGTTACAGGTCATGCAATTAACGTAGCCTGTGATGGGTTTGCTGGGGTCAAGTATCTCCACACGTTGGGTAAGGATGGCCTTGTGTTTAAACTTGGTGAGGTTCATGTCGAAAATCACATCATGTACTTTGATGATCTCACCGCTCTCTGCGGCTTTCCCAATAAGCTTAAAATTAGCACCTTCCTCAAAGTTTATCGTAGTAGCCACGGGGCCCTCTTCGTTTTCGAGGAATTGAGAATAAGTGTACCACCCATCTTCCAGGATGCCGGTAAAGGTCAAATCCACCTGACAATTGCCGGCATCTTTGGCTGTGAACGACCATTTGATAGGATTTTGGGCAAAAAGGGCGCTGGAAAAGAACACTGCAAACAGTGTGAGCAGGAAAATATGGAGGGATGTACGCATTATAATGGTATGAAAATGGCAAATATAAATGGATGAAAACGGACACAAAGAAACAGTGATTCAAGGTCCTGTGCGATGAAATGCTAAGTTTTAAGTGTATATTAACCGCATGAATGTCCGCCATGGACCTTTAGGGTTCAAAACGGAAGCCTCCCCAGGTTGCGGCTATCCGGGGGAAATCGTAAGAGAATTGGGTAAATTCGCAGGGTACAACCACGGCCTCTGGCCTTATTTGCTCAAAAGATGGATTTATGACAAGATTTTGGGCAGCTAAATAGAAAGGGGCCAGGAACGTCAAAAGGAAGGTTTGGCGCATAGATGATTTTTTGTAGCCTTTAGGGTATAGGCTAAAGAGCAGTTTTGTTAAACGGTCTAATATAAAACGGTTAAAATACCGTATATATTTGTTTATATTTGGCTCGAATTTCGCTATACTTAATTTGAATTTTGTCGCCTTAATGAAAAAACGCAGAAGGCTCTACTTTTTAAACAAAAGTATTTCTACCTTTGTTTTTTATTTTTTAATCAGCTATTTTTGTACAACTACTTTGCAGGTCACCATACTACTGGACATTTTTGTTTTGCCCCCAGACCTATAAGGTTTCCAAAAACCTTCTAGGTCTCAATTTTAGAAAATGTCCAGTAGTATGGCAGGTCACTCATTTAACCAAAGCTGTTTTCAGCTTTTTCTTGGCAAATGGTTTTATACTTAAAGACGCGTAATTGCCTTCCATATTGATCGGACCCAATTAAGTTTCTTAATTGCTAACGAAAGTTAGACTATCTTATGCAAGAGCTAAAAGAAATTACCTCTCTACTTATACAGTATGGTGTCTGTCCTTTAAAAGAAGCAGATGCTAACTCAAAACTCCTGGTTTTGTGGGAAGGTATTGCCAATGGCAGGTTTTCCACGAATGAGGCCGCCGCTAAAGCCCTTTTTGAGGAGCATTCTGATGGCTCAAAATACGTCAAGTTAATATCTGAATTTAGAAACCGCTTACTGGAAGCTGTATTGGAAATCGACGTCAGTCAGCATGCTCCCCAGGATTATCAGGAAGCATATGATGAATGCTTGCATCTATTGGCGGCGGTACGAACCTTGACGGGCCAAAATCCTAATACTGCGGCGCTTGCCCTTGCTACGCGTTTGTTGCATCAGGCAGAAAAATTTGATTTCACCTTCCTGGCCATGGAGATTGCTTCTTATTTGCGAATGCAATACAGCCTTTCGAAAAACGACGACAAAAAATTTCAGGAAGCGAACGAGCAATTTGAAACCTACCAGAAGGTATATAACGCTGAAAATTTGGCAGAATCGCTTTATAACACCTTAATCGTTCGGTCAGTCAACAACAGTTCGGCCCAAGCAGAAGTGAGTCACCTCGCTACCGAATACTGGGAACAGATCCATCCTTACATGGAGCATCATGCCAGCTACAAACTTCAGATGTACGGGTACATGATCGGGCTGATGCGACATACTGCGGCGAATGACCACCCCAAAGCATTGGTTGACTGTAATGAAGCCATCGATTTTTTTAATGGCCGGGCTTATGATGCCCGCGAACCACTTCAGATATTTTACTATCAGCGACTCATCAGTAATATTCAACTTCGACAGTTTGAGGAGGGGCGGGCATCGGCAGACTACTGCCTAAAAGTCATGGAAGAGGGTACCTTTAACTGGTTCAAATACATGGAATTGTATCTCCAGTTATCTTTGCACGCTGCGCAATATGATCAGGCTTTAGACACATTATACAAATCAATCCATCACGCTCGCTTTGCGTTTTTGCCCGAAAACGTAAAAGAGATTTGGCATCTATACGAGGCGTATATTTATTACCTGATTTTGGCTGGAAAGGCATCTGATAAATCGAAGGGGCAAAAATTAGAACTGGCCAGATTTATCAATGCCCCCCCCATTGTCTCCGAAGATATTAGCGAAATTAATATCGCCATTACGGTGATCAAATTTCTCCTTATGCTTCAGGAGCGCAATTTTCCCCGGATACTCGACAATGTTGAAGCGGTGGAACAATACTGCCACCAACACTTGCAGGGTGAAAACACCCAACGCAGTTACTGCTTCTTGAAAATGCTGCTTTGTATCCCTGCGTGTGGTTTTGACGCTGCGCTTAGCAGTTCAAAAGCAGAAGACTATCTTCTAAAACTAAACGATTCCCCCCTGCAAGTAGCCAACCAGACCTATGAGATAGAGGTGATACCTTATGAGCATCTTTGGGAAATAGTCCTGGAAACGCTTAGCGCAAGCCAATAAGCACACAACTGGACCTGATAGTGTCCCAAATAGTGGTATCCGATTGGCAAAATCAACCAAAATGACTCAGAATTGTGCATTTCAATTTTCGCTTAAATTCTTTCAAATCAATGTTTTGAAAAAAAAATGCCCTAAAAAATGCAGAAAAACAAAGGGTGATGACACCCGCTTTTTTGTCATGTTCTGTGATAGGGGATACCCTGACTTTTGTATCATCAATTAAAGTTCAGTACCAATTATTTTTAATCCACAGAGAAGGGCAACAAGGGTCAGGTAGTTCAAGCCGGATCCTTTCTTAAATCACTTTTAAATTATACAGTTACATGAGAAAAACAAAGCTCAAACTATCCCAAGATTACAAACTGCCTTAACACAAGGCAAAAGTTATTTTGACGTAAAGGCCATTCTGTTGCTTAGGCACTGTCTGCCAATGGAACTGGAGCAGTGGTCTTTAATGGCACTCGGAATGGCAATTCGAGCAAGCGCTGAGGTCTTCAATAACCTTGAAGTTTTTCCGGATGTACGGTTGGCTTTTGCCGGAGATGATAAAGGCCAGCTTGCCGAATTAAAGAGCGCGGCTGGCAGATCGACGGGTACAGATGATGGCGGCATCCTTGGAGTTTTGAACCCAACGGATACAGCCTTACATTAACGTGTCTGGTGTGATTAAAACAGAAATGGATGATGGCGTAGAAGAGAATGCGCTATGATTGCGGCAGATGCGAACAAGTCTGGTTCGATCACGACCTTCGACGTACTTGAATTGCGTAAATTGCTACTGGGTTATTTATCCTGATTTGCCAAACAATACCTCCTGGCGCTTTGTGGATAAGTCGTTCTGGTTCCTGAACAAGCGCTAAGACTCAATTTTGGATGAGCGGTATTCAGATGGCAGCTTTCCATAGCGCATTTTAAAGGCTTTGCTGAAATAACCTTTATGCCCTAAGCCTACAGCAATCCCCACTTCTGAAACACTCATATATATCTTGTTCTCAAGCAAATACAATGCTTTGTTCATCCGCGCCTGCATGATATACTCATTTGGTGAAAAACCGGTATATTCCTTAACCCTATTCCTGAAAGTTCTTTCGCTTACCGCTAATTTGAAAGCAAGATCAGATATCCGGATGTTATTATTGCTCAATTCTGAATTTGTTATTTCTTCCAATTGCTTTAACCATCGTAACTTGAAAGAATAGATTTCATCTTCTTTCAAGAATCCATCCTGCAGTTTGGAAATGCCCAAGTGGCTCTTTTTTGCATATATTTCCTTTCGCTTATTAATATTGACAAACATATTATTAATGCGAACCAGGAGTTCATCATTCTCAAAAGGCTTCGTCAAATAGGCATCAACGCCCAGCAAGAGTGCCTTCATCAATTCCGTTTTTTCCGTAATTGCCGTAAGGAATAGAAACGGGACCAGATTCTGATGCCGTTGCCTGACTTCATTCAACAAGTCAAATCCATTCAAGACAGGCATGTTTAAATCACTTATAATCATATCAATGCGCTGATTATCGAGTGTTTTAAGAGCCTGTGCAACATTAGAGGCGGAATAAACAGTATACAAATCCTGTAAGAGCAGTCCCAAATAATCAAGTAATTCCTCATCATCTTCCACTATAAGTATTTGAAATTGCCTGCCAGGTGCTATATGCTCTACTAAAAATTCATTATTCATTAACATCTTTTGATTTGAGTATTATTTGGCTAAGCAAATGTTGCCTTTCCTACGTTTTATAACCCTTTCAACTGTTCGAGGGCGGCAATTTGAGCAGTAGTTAGTATTTGTGCTTAGTTTTCAGATTCAGTAGGAATTTCCATTGGACAGGGAATAAGAAGACGCATGGTTGTTCCCACGCCGAGTGTACTTGCTGCTGTGATATGTCCACCCATTAATTTGGTATAACTCTGGCATAGCGCCAGGCCAATCCCAAAGCCACGGTCTTTTCCAGATATACTAGAATAGGGAACCTGATAAAAGCGATCAAAGATATACTCCAAATGTTCCGAAGGGA
>CANJPT010000108.1 GCA_947476195.1 Lewinellaceae bacterium
AATTTGCAGTCCTGTGCGGGCGATCCGGCGATAATTATAACGCTGCATGAAATAAAATTTGCTGGTTACAGGCCAAAATACGATTCAAGAACAAGCTCAAAGATACTATCCTGCTGTTTATTGTTTTCAGAGCCTCCTGGCGTAAGCCGGCGAGGCTTTTTTTGTTTTAATCAAACAACATCTTAGAAATAAGCCCTTGCAATCCGCATCCGAACTGGGGTATTCTGATTCTGACAGTTTGATTTAAGGCTTGAATCAAGGGTATCAGCAGGCCTTTATGATAGCTGCAAAAAGCGCTGCATTTCCTTCCGAATTTCCATTTTGCACAAATTTCCCATACTCCCTTCATGGGTATGGTGTAATCCTTTGGAGACATCCCAAATAAAATTTCCAGATTCTATTTGCATACCTATCGTTTTATAGGCTTCCCGGAACGATATTCCTTGATTCACCAGTTCATTAACGGCCTCCACAGTAAACAGATATTGGTATCGTTCATCACTCAGGATATCGCGGCGCAGCTCCAGAAATTCTAATGCATGGTGCAGCATGGACAAACAATGCTTGTATTTCTTGTTAAATATCGAGTAGCCCTGTTTGAATGGATGCCCATTCGGCGGGTGATAACAAGCCAACTTTTGACAGCATTTGGGTGTGCGCCAATGAGCCTAATACGTCAAATTTTGCAAGCATTAAATCGAATTTACGATCCCGGCCAACCGTAAACTGCTCTACTATATCATGGGTAACACTATATTCTTCAGACCAGAGTTTCATGCAATTTCAATAAAAGATTGATGTAGATATCTACCCCCGATTCAATTTCCGAAACATAGATAAACTCATTGGCGGTATGGCTCCGGGCACTGTCGCCAGGCCCCATTTTAAGTGTTGGGAACGGCATCAAAGCCTTATCTGAAGTGGTGGGAGAGCCGTAATATTCGCGGCCCAATGCCAATCCTGCCCGCACCAATGGATGTTCTAATGGAATCATAGAAGAACGCATACGCATACTTCTGGGCTTCAATTCGCTTTGAACCTGGCTTTGTATTTCTGCCAATACCTGTTCCAGCGTATAACATTCATTAACTCTGACATCTACCGTAAATTCGCAGCTATCGGGCACAACATTGTGTTCAGAACCTGAATGGATCACCGTCACTGACATTTTTACAGGCCCCATCACCTCGGATATTTTAGGGAATTGGTAGGCTCTGATACAGGCAATATCATCCATCGCTCGGTACAGGGCGCTTTCACCCTCCTCCCGGGCGGCGTGTCCGGAACGACCACGGGCCACACCATCCAGCACCATAAGTCCTTTTTCAGCAATGGCCAGGTGCATTTGAGTGGGTTCGCCGACAATGCCAAAATCTATTTTTCCAATTTCATCCAGAATCAACTCAATGCCATTATGCCCAGAAATTTCCTCTTCTGCCGAGGCGGCATAAAGGAGGTTGAACGGCAAATCCTGCTGTTCGTAAAAATACAAGAAAGTAGCCAGCAGGCAGGTCAATGCTCCACCCGCGTCGTTACTTCCCAGACCATATAATTTCCCAGCTTCAATATCCGGTGAAAAAGGGTCGCGGGTGTAGCCCCGATTCGGTTGTACAGTATCGTGGTGAGAATTGAGCAGAATAGTTGACTTTATAGGGTCAAAATGACGGTTTTTTGCCCAAACGTTGTGCTGCTTACGCTGCGTGATCACACCGTATTTTTGTAAAAATTGCTCGATAATATCTGCTGTATCTTGCTCTTCCTGACTGAACGAAGGGGTGGAAATCAGGTTTTGGAGCAACGCAATGGCTTCTTGAGTAAGTAATTTTAATCCGGCGTCCATAGTTTGAAATGAATGAAACAGATAGCCCAATAGCATAAATAGCACTTGAATGTATGCCGATCTATGTCTTCATTTGTGCCTATTTGCTTATTTTAAATAACAGAACCTAACAGTTTGTTCGGGAATTGGATTTTATTTAGCCTCATTGTTCTTCCCAAACAACACTTGTCCCATCTCTTCCCTCCACCAATGCCATCAGATTTTCAGCCTGTCCAACAATGAATTTCCGAACTCCCTTTTTCAAAGCAGAAAAGGCATTGTCTAGTTTTGGAATCATGCCGTCAGTAATTACCCCTTGTAATTTAAGGGCCATATACCGTTCATGGTCAAGGACTTCTATCCGGGAATCAGGGTCATTTATATCCAACAAAACACCACTTTTTTCAAACACGAAAATTAGTTCGACCTGAAATGCCTGACACATTGCCTGTGCGATTTCCTGTGCAATGGTATCCGCATTGGTATTGAGTAATTGTCCCTGACCATCATGAGAAAGGGGTGCCACCACAGGTGTTAATCCTTGTCCAATCCAGCGATCGATCAGGGGCGCGTTTACGGTTTCAATATCGCCCACAAAGCCAAAGTCAATGGGGACTGGCTTGCGTTTGTGTGCACGTAGGAGATCACCATCTGCACCACAGACCCCGAGTGCAGCACAATTCAATGCCTGCAGTTTGGCTACTATCTGTTTATTTAACAATCCGCCATACACCATCACAGCAATGCGGAGGGTTTCAGCATCCGTCAGACGGCAGCCCTCGATCATGGTTTGTGGAATACCTAATTTTTCAGCCAACTGGGTAGCTGTTTTGCCACCACCATGTACGAGAATCTTAGGACCTGGAAGTGCCGCAAAATTCGTCAGAAAGCCATCCAGCCGAAGGTTATCATCTATGATATTTCCACCAATCTTGACTACACGGAGGATTATTTTTTTTGACATCGTTAAAGATTATTTTCGAGCATTCGTTTCAAAATGACCTGCGCTGCAAACACGCGATTTTTTGCTTGTTCCTGTACCAGGCTGTGCCGGCTGTCCAGAATCTCGTCGCTGAGTTCCACATTGCAGGGGACAGGCAGGCAGTGCATTACCTGGGCGTTATTGGTATGTTTTAGGTGTTTTTAAGTCAACATCCAGGATGATTCCTGGCTTAATATCTTACCATAATCTGTATAACTGATCCAGTGCTTAACATAGACAAAATCTGGACCTTCCATTGCTTTTTGTTGATCGTAAACCCAGAAAACAGCGAACACCAATAATATCGCAATAGCTCCCTAATACGGGTGCTGCATCGCGGATATGCTCCACGGCAGAGCCATCCATTACAGCACCATCCTGGAACTCAAGCGCCCAACTATCCTTATCAGCATTCAAAATCACTACGTTCATGCCTAGATTTTGGGCGGCAATTTGAGTGCTCATTCGGGTGGAGTAGGTTGGAATCAGAGCAGTGACCAAAATGCTTCCAAAAAATGCTCAGCCTCCGCACGCCTAAGCGCCAAAGAAGGCAACAACCGAATTACATTTGGCTTAGCCTCTCCTGTAAAAATACCCTTTTCATACAACAATCGTTGGCGCAAATCGGCCTTCTCCAGCGGCAAATCAATGCCTATCATCAACCCGCGGCCGCGTACTTCCGTTACGGCAGACCGCTTTTTCAATTCCTCCATAAGGTAATTCCCTTGCGTTGCAGCATTTTCCAATAGACCCTCCTTTTCAATGGTTTCTGCAACCGCTAATGCTGCTGCACAGGCCAGTGGATTGCCACCAAAAGTAGTACCGAGCATACCATGCCATGGCTTGAGGTGCGGGGCAATCCATACACCACCGATCGGGAAACCATTCCCCATCCCTTTAGCGGTGGTATAGATATCAGCTGGTTTATCCGCCCAATCATGAGAAAAAAACTTACCACTACGACCGTACCCGCACTGTACGCTGTCCGCAATATAGACTGCTCCATATTCGTCACAGCGGGCTCGGATCGTTTGTAAAAAAGTATCGGTGGCGACGTTTATACCACCAACCCCCTGAATTCCTTCTACAATGACCGCAGCAATTTCATCGCCCTGCTTTCTGAAACAGGCGTCTATCGCAGCCTCATCGTTAAAAGGAAGAAAAAGGATATTCTCCGTTTCATTGACCGGAGCTACTATCTTTGGATTGTCAGTCGCGGCCACTGCCAAAGATGTTCGTCCATGAAAGCCTTTTTTGAATGCCACGATCTTCTTTCGTCCGGTGTGAAAAGAGGCCAATTTGAGTGCGTTCTCATTAGCTTCTGCTCCGGAATTGCATAAAAACAATTGATATTCCTGCTTTCCTGACACCCGCCCAAGGGTTTCTGCCAATTCCTGCTGGATAGACATATGCACGGAATTGGAATAAAAACCGATTTTTCCGAGTTGGTCTGTCAACCGTTTTAAATAATGGGGGTGCGTATGGCCGATGGAAATAACCGCGTGACCTCCGTACATATCGAGATATTTTCGGCCCTGATCATCCCAGACCCAGGACCCGAGTGCACGCTCGATGGTGATATTTTGCAAGGGATAAACATCGAATAAATGCATCGTTCAGAAGTTGATAGGTTTGAGCAGAAGTCCGGCCTTTTCGTCGAGACCGGAACATAGGTTCATGTTTTGTATGGCTTGTCCGCTGGCTCCTTTGAGCAGATTGTCTAAAGTGGCATGTACGACCAGTTGTCCTTCATGGCATTCCAGATGAAGCAAACATTTGTTGGTATTGACTACTTGTTTGAGGTCGATCGGTTCGGAACTCAGGTATGTAAACGGCTCTTTTTCATAAAATTTTGAATAAATCGCCTGCGCTTCTACGGTGCTACCATCAAAACTCATGCTGCAACTGACGAAAATACCCCGGGTGAAATCACCGCGCCAGGGGATAAAATGTACTGCGTATTTGCCCGGTTGCAATTGTGACAGCGATTGTTTGATCTCATATAGATGTTGGTGCTGCAGGGTTTTGTACGCTGAAATATTGTTGGCGCGCCAAGGAAAGTGCAGGGCTGTTTGTAAACTTTGCCCGGCGCCAGTAGCCCCGGTAATGCCCGTGACGTGGGCGGTTTGCAATAAGCCTGCATGGGCCAAAGGAAGCAGCGCCAATTGAATGGCCGTGGCAAAACAGCCTGGATTGGCGATATTCTGGGCAGATTTAATGGCCTCGCGGTTTAATTCCGGCAAACCATATACAAAGGGCCTATCCTGAAAAACAGCCGCTGGAGTCAAGCGAAAATCCTGGCTCAAGTCAATAATTTTGACTGAAGCTGGAAGCTGGATTTCCGACAAAACTTTTAGTGCTTCCCCATGTCCAAGACACAGGAAAAGCACATCAATATCCGCCAATAACATGTCTTTGGCAAAATGTAGATCCGTCTCCCCTACCAGGTCACGATGCACGGAATGCACGGCCTTACCAGCATTGCTTTTACTATGGGCAAAACAGATCGTTGCGTTCGGATGCCGCAGCAGGAGCCGAATCAATTCCCCTCCCGTGTAACCAGCTGAACCTATAATCCCTACTTTGATACGATCAATCATGGGCATTTGCATTGACTTTGTGATAAATAGCGGTCTGATTGCCAAATATTTTAGCAAAACCTCGAACGTCTTCACCACTCCAGCCTGTATTCATTTCGCCATAACTTCCCAAACGAGTATTCATATGATCGTGTACGCTCTCTATGCCATCGATGTTAAACCGATAAGGATGTAAGATGCAGAATTCGGTTGCTGTGCAGGTTTGTTGAGTGTCTTTCCGAAATCGTTCGATATTGCGCATCGTAGGGTCACGCATTTGGCCTTCGTGGAGCCAGTTGCCATACCAGGCAGCCAGTTGTTCTTTCCAGCGGAGTTTGGTGAGCGTGTGTTTTTCCAGCAGATGATGGGCCTTTAAGATGATAAAAGGCGCAGCGGCCTCAAACCCAACGCGGCCTTTGATTCCGATGATGGTATCCCCCACATGAATATCGCGACCAATGCCAAAGGGTTGAGCGATGGCCTGATTCATACGTTCTGCAATTACACTCAGGGGGTAGGTGCCGTTTTTTAGTACATTTTCATAGATTAAATAGCGAATACAGGTATGGTAATATTGTTGCGTTACGTCGACAACCCTGAAAGATGCTACGCCCAAATTCTGCGCACGCAGCTCGATTTGTTGTAGATCTTCAGGGGAAAACCCGCCTGTTTGTACCGTCACGACATGTACCTCCATGCCGAGGTTTTTGCGGAGATAAATGTCGCAGTAAGTAGTATCAAGCCCACCACTGAAGGCCAGCACAACTTTTTTATGACTCATTGCTAAAAAGTTAAAATCAGATAAAAAGGAAGGTCCGAATCCGCCCGATTTTGGGCCTGAACAAACGCAAGGCTCTGGCCCTTGCTTTTCGCCATTTTTCGCTGAGCACCGTATGTTTCTTTTCGTTGGTTTGTAACCCAACTGTGGGGGACTCGGAGGCTACCTGGTCTGCCGGGTCATAAAGCATGGCAGTACAGAGGCAGTTTTTGCGCTCCTTTGCCATCAGGATATCAAAATTGACACAACTTTGGCAGCCAGCCCAAAAAGCATCGTCGGTAGTAAGCTCGGAGTAAGTAACTGGTTCGTATCCCAGCTCTGAATTGATCTTCATTACAGCCAGGCCAGTCGTAAGACCAAAAATTTTAGCTTCCGGGTAGGCGACACGGCTGAGGTCAAAAATGCGACGTTTGATTAGCTTCGCGAGACCGCCTTTGCGAAAGTTCGGAGAAACGATCAGCCCTGAGTTGGCCACATGCTGGCCATCCCCCCAAGTTTCAATATAACAAAAGCCCGCCCATTCCCCTTTGTCTGAGAATGCGATCACAGCCTTGCCTTCCGTCATTTTGTGCTTCAGATACTCCGGCGAACGCTTCGCAATACCCGTGCCACGCGCTTTGGCAGAAGCCTCCATTTCCTCGCAGATAAGTAGTGCAAAATCGTGGTGTGCCTCGGTTGCTATTATAACCTTGAAAAAGGGTTGTTGCATTTTTGAAAAAGCGTAAAGTGGGTGGGCATTACTTTCAGAATACGACCTACGGTTTCAGATTGCAATGGAATGATACATTTAACTCCTTTTCAGGATCAAACGATCCAATAACAGAAATAATAAAGCGCTTTGCACAGCCCGTATTAAGGACTACACAAGGCTTGATCACAAAATAAATCTGGGTTTATCGTCGCACCCTTAAGGGATGCGGAAAGGAAGGAATAAAAAACGCCCGGGTAACCGGGACGACAAAAACACCACGCTTCGAAACGATCACCAGGGTCGCATCAAAATTGTGAGCAGTGGGTGAGTTTTTTTTCATTTCAAATCAACCGATTTACAGGCCGGTGGCACCTTGGATGGATGATACAGTTCTTGATTTACAAGATAAGATTGTGAAAGTACGAGCGTACTTGAGGGTGCAAATAAAAGAGCATTTGAAAAACAGGGGCGCTTTTTTTTAAACTTAACTTTGACTTAATTCAACTCAAACAAACTGAATCAGTGTTTAATTTTATAAATTATTAAATTATTAAAATTAAAAATACCTATATTGCCAAATATATTATTTATAGTTTGATTTTTGGTTGTGTAAATATCACGTTTTAATACGCTGACAGGAAGGCCTGAACTTTTTTATGATTGGAAAAATGGATCAAACCAGCCCGACTAGTCGGTTTAAATCCCTGACTTCAGTCCAATGGTTATCCAATAATTTTCAACTCACGACTTCAATTGTGGGCCTGCGCGAACTCCCTAACCGGTTTATCGGTTTTGTGTAGGAAACCGATAAATCAGTTCTCCGATTCAGAGCCTTGCATTAGGTCCACAACTGAAGTCATGGGTTAAAACCGAAATTTCTCTTATGGCCCAAGCATTGGAAATGCCCGGGGTTCAGTCTCAGGTTATTTCAGCTCCCGGATCCGGACATTCCTAAACCAGATCGGCGCTCCTGCGTGTTTACCCTGAAAACCGATATGTCCTTCCAATGGCAGCGTAGCAAAAGGCTTTGAAAGCCAGGATGGAATGGATGATCCATCCGGATTCTGGCTGCCTGACAACCAGCGATTCATGTCCATGTGGTTGACCCGTTCGCCATTCAGCACTACCCAGATCTGGCGGTCTACACAAGTAATAGTATAATGGTTCCACTCGCCTGGGTGTTTTACCGTCTTTTTCTCAGCAGCCAGGTGACCGAAGATCGCGGCACACTGCCAGGTTGGATCAGCCCTGCTCCACTCAGCAGAGTAATCGTCGGCGATCTGGATCTCTACCGAATTGGGGATCCAGTTATCTGTGTCGGAACAATGCACGATTACCCCGGAGTTCGTGCCTTCGGCGGTTTTAAATTCCAGATCGAGCACAAAATTTTTGTACGTTTTCTGACTAAAAATGCATTGATCTTCCGTGGCGGTTAGTTCTCCTTTGGGGCTAACACTCCAGATATTTTTGGGATAAATGGCATTAGAAAGATCGGGGGTAAAAAGGGGTTGCCAATCCGGGCCTGACAGATTGGGGTGGGTGACCGAACTCAGATCACCCAGAACTTCGGTTGGCCAGATCGGGGGTAATTCTGCTTTTTGTAAGATCATTTTAAGCAGACTAATCTCATGGTAATTCAGGTTAAACCACACACTTTGCAGAGAATCGCATACCGCTGCACTGCGATTTACCGCACGGATCAATTGTGTCGTGGGCGGCATATCGCTTTGCTGAAGCTGGTCCATTAAGCCCAAAAATTGGCTGGAAAGACTACCCAGATTGGGTTTTGCCATATCCAGGGCTTTTGCTTCCGCTTGAACATCCTTAAGTATGTTGTTTGCCTGAACTTTATTTTTATTGCTTGCAGGATCAATTTTATATGCCAGGATCGCCTGTATATCCTGATGATCCTTAGAAGCTTTTATCTGTCTCTTATAACATGTCAGCGACAAATCGTGCTGCAGTTTTAAAGTCTCCAGTCCTGTTTTTACCCTAGGGTCCATTTTTACCTCCAGAGACTGTTCGTAGGTTTTTCCATTCACTTCCAAACGTACCGTATACATGCCAGGCATCACAAAAGGTGCACTTGGAGCAGACGCAGTCTGGCCATACACTGCAGCGATCGGGAATGATGCGCCGCCCTCGCGCAACGGATCATACCGCATATCCCAGCAAAAACGGTGGGCACCTTTTGTACCTGAAAGCACCTGATGCGGGCGTACCCAGTATAGCGGGATGTTTACTCCACTCACATCAGATGCGCGTTCGTCAGGCCGATAGGTCCGGACGACAATACCGTCTTTATCAAGAATCTCAAGCTTAAGGTCTACTGCATCATTGCCCAACACATAATCAATCATTGCCCCATCCGGCGGATTCTGCCCGGCAGGTTCTTCCTGTGGCAGCGGTGTATCGGTGTTCATGTTCCAACGTACCCGATAGGCCACCTGAGGCTTATACAAAATCACACCAATAGCATCTTTTAACCTGGAAACATGTTGCCGTAATGGCGTGATATTATCAAGAATCCAAAACGAACGGCCATGGGTGCCGATTACCAGATCATCGTCTTTTACCACTAAGTCGCGAATACTTGTGGCAGGCATGTTTAATCGGAGGGATTGCCAATGGTCGCCATCATCGAAGGAAACATATACAGCATTTTCAGAACCGGCATAAAGCAAACCCTTTTGAACAGGATCTTCCCTAACGGTGTTTATTGGCTCATTATCTGGAATTCCAGTGGTGATCTCCTGCCAGGATTTGCCACCATCATGGCTGCGAAGTATGTGCGGGCGCAGGTCGTCCAGCCGGATCCGGTTGATGGCAGCGTAACAAGTATTGTTGTCAAAATGCCCGGCATCAAGTTGGGAGACCTTACTCCAATCTGTCACTACAGGTGGGGTAATGTTGGTCCAGTTTTTACCGCCATCGCGGGTGATATGCAGCAGTCCATCGTCAGTGCCTGCCCAGATCGTGTTGGTATCCTGCTGCGAGGGAGCGAGGGCGTAAATAACCCCGCGGCGGCGTTTGGTCTTCTCGGCCTCGGGGCCGAATACGCCTACGGAACCCGGAACGCCCCAGGTTTCCCGACTCAGATCAGGAGAAATCACCGCCCAGGAATGTCCGCCGTTTTGAGTCTTGAACAGCACATTGGAAGCCAGATACAAGGTGTGCGGATCTACAGGAGAGAACAATACAGGTGCCGTGCGGATGAACCGATATTTTCCACTGTAGACGGCTTCTGGTGCAATATTCTGCGTTTGCCCGGTTCGTTTGTCGTACTTCGAGATCCTGCCTCCATAAATAATATTCGGATCAAGCGGATCGGCTGCGACATATCCATATTCATCTGCCCCCACAGAGTGCCACTCCCGGAAGCTGATCTGGCCATCGTTGCCTCTGCTGGCGATGCCTACGGAACCGCTCTCCTGTTGGCCACTGTACACATTATACGGAAAGGCATTATCAGTGCTGACATGGTAGAACTGGGCGGTGGCCTGATTGTACCAGGAGCTAAACGTCTGGCCACCATTGACTGTAACGATCGCGCCCTGATCACTTGCAATCAGGATAATATTCGGGTCGTTCGGGTTGATCCAGATACGGTGGTAATCATCACCGCCTGGTGCACCACGGAAGGCCTGCCAGGTTTTAGCGCCATCGGTGCTTTTCCACACCACTACATTGGCAGAATATACAATATCGGGATTTTTGGGGTCTGCTTTGATCTCGGCAAAATCACTGCCGCGTCCCCAGAGGCGCGGGTCTGGGTTGCTACGATACCAACTTTCCCCGGAATCATCCGAACGGTAAATGCCTCCCTCATCTGAATCAACGGTCGCATAAAGCCGGGATGGAAGAGAGGGACAAATGCAAAAACCAATTCGGCCCAACCCTTGTGCAGGAGTGGGTAAGCCCTTGGTGAGTTGTTTCCAGGTATCCCCTCCATCGATACTTTTCCAAAGGCCAGAGCCGGGGCCTTTCCATTCGCCATTTTCCCAGGGTGCAAGCCGGTTTGCCCAAAAATCGGCATAAATGATCTGTGGATCCTTTGGGTCAATTACAACCTGAATGGCGCCCGAATTTTCGTCTATAAACTTGATTTTTTCCCATGTTTTGCCGCCGTTTTGGGTTCGGTACACGCCGCGTTCGGCATTGGCAGCGTAAGGATGCCCCAGTACGGCAGCAAACACGCGATCGGGATTGGTCGGGTCAATTGCCAGTCCACCAATCTGAAGTCCCTCACTCAACCCTGTATTGACCCATGTATTTCCACCGTCAGTAGAACGGTAAACGCCATTTCCAACACTTAAGTCGGGGCGCTGGATCCCTTCACCACTGGCGACATACATTACCTTTGGGTCGCTGGGGGCAACCGCCACATCACCGACCGAGCCAGTCGGCTGATCATCAAAAATAGGCGTCCAAACCCGACCATAATCCGTTGATTTCCAAACGCCACCGTTGTTCACGCCAATATAAAAAGTGCCGGGTTGCTGGGGCACTCCTACTGCACCCACCGTGCGCCCACCCCGGTGTGGACCGATACAACGCCACTGGAGGGCGTCGAAGATTTTGGGGTTTTGGGCATTTGTCTGAATAAAGCTCAGTAGAAAAAGACTGCTGAACAGAAGGGTACGTGTATGCATGGGTTGAAAAATATTTGTCGGGCAAGGTCGGAATAAATTTTTATCCAGACAATCAGGCTAAAGCCTGCCGTGTCTCAGGACGAGACCGTTTTTAAAGTATCCGAGTCAGGCAATGTTTACAACTTGCAGACTGCATTTTCAACATAGACCGCTTTGATCTGTAGTTTTCTTCAAAAAAAGAGAAAAGCTTAATATCCGCTCCCAATTTACGGGCAGCCAATAAAGTGTCGTGTTGCAAGTCTTCGATCAGGATATCTTTCAGCACGATGGTTTTGAAAAATGACAGATCAACTTCGCCGATCTCTACTTTCGTAAGCAGATTGCGGGAGAGCGTGTTTGTGATCTTATGAACAAGGTAATGTTGAACCGGAGGCAATTGCACAAGCCCCCACAAGATCAAAAAGACAAGTAAGAGTGCACCCAATAGCTCTGAAATGGTGGGCGGGCATCCCCCAAGTCCATTTATATAATAGGCTATTGAATATGGGCAATCAGCAAGGGTTGTCAACAATATAACAGTGGGCTAGAAAGTATTACCTTTCTAGCCCACTGTTATATTGTTGACTTAAAAAAAGGTCAGATTGATTCCAAAACCTCCAAATAATACCCCCAAAACTTCATAAAACTGGAAACAGAAGCTCGCTCATCCGGACTATGTGCGCCGTGGATCAGCGGACCGAAGGATACCATGTCAAGGCCTTTATAGGCTTCTCCGATGATTCCGCATTCCAGGCCTGCGTGACAGGCTTCGATCACTGGAGCGTGTCCAAATTTTTTCTCATAGATTGTCGCCATCTTCTGCACCAGCCTCGAACCTGGATTCGGTTTCCAGCCAGGGTATTCGCTGCCAGTCTGAACCTTGGCGCCAAGCATGTCGAAGGGTGCCCTGAAGGCCGCAGCTACATCTGCTTTGCTGGATTCCACAGAACTACGCTGTAGGGAGCCTATGGTCAGTTTGCCATCGCCCAAGGTTATCTTGGCTAAATTGGTTGACGCTTCTACGAGACCAGGGATTTCAGGACTCATCCGATATACACCGTTTTGCACGGCACGGATGGCATGCAGGAATTTAGCTTGGTCAGCTTTTCGCATCACCCTGAGTGGATTTTGGACTTCGTCTGCCGTAATTTTCAGATTAGGCTCTGTCGTCTGGTATTCAACCGCAATTTCTTTGTTGACGGACTGAAGTAGTTTAGCAAAACGCTTCTGGTTTTTTACCAGCACCACCGCAGTGGCCTCGCGGGGGATCTCATTGCGCAGATTGCCACCATCAAAAGTAGACAAACGCAGCCCTGCAGGTGCAAGGGACATCAGTACCCGGGCCAGGATCTTGTTGGCATTGCCGCGGCCAGAATTGATATCCATGCCGCTGTGGCCACCTTGCAGGCTGCTCACTTTTACAGCATAGGCCGTCTGGTTGAGTGGAGTCGTCTCTTCTTTATAGGTCCAATCGATCAGGGTATCAATGCCACCTGCACATCCTATGGTCAGGACATGATCTTCTTCGGTATCGAGGTTGAGCAGGAGTTTTCCATTGAGCAAGCCGCGCCCGAGGTATTTAGCGCCACTGAGACCTTGTTCTTCATCCAAAGTGAACAGCGCTTCCAAGGGTGGATGAACGATGTCTTTGGAGGCTAAAACCGCCAGGATAGCAGCCACGCCTAAGCCATTGTCTGCCCCCAATGTTGTTCCTTTTGCGCGCACCCAATCCCCATCGAGGTACATTTCGATGCCTTGTTCGTTGAAATCGAACGTAACATCTGCATTTTTGGAATGCACCATATCAAGGTGGCCCTGGAGTATGGTAACGGGACGTTTCTCCCGACCCGGCGAGGCAGGCTTTTTGATTATAATATTTCCAAAATCATCTGTGATGGTTTCCAGACCATGTTTTTTGCCAAAATCCCGCACCCATTGGGCGATGCGTTCTTCCTTTTTGGAAGGGCGAGGAATGGCGTTAAGGTCGGCAAAAAGATTCCAGGGAGCCTGGGGTTCGAGCTGGCGAATTTGATCGGACATGGCGTGTGTCTAAATTTATGGAAAATATTGAGCAACGTGGGGCGCAAAACTACGGCCAAATTTTGCTTTTGAGTGCCTAAGCCTATGATTTCGAATTGGTTAAACCTATGAGGTTTAAGACAAAAAAATGTAGTACACCCCAAAGGCATACCACACTTTAAAAAACCACAGACGCCGTATTGTGCAAACCAGAGCTTCGCAAAACTGGTAAGTGGAGTAGACAGAACGGAGGCGGCAACTTGCTTAGAGTCGGACAAGTCAACGACAACAACTTGCCTGAATTCCGGGGAGTACTCCTTTGAAAATAGTGTTCGAGCCGGTGCAGAGAGAACGGCGCCTGTAGTGGTGCAAAGGTAGGCCTTTTTTGGGTGATAATCAAGGCTGGACAGATCTTTATCTATAGAGGCACGTTAAATACAAGTGGAATATTTTATGACCTAAAAGTTTCTGTTTTTCAGGATAAACGGCGTACTTCGCCTTAGAGTGTGTCTGAAAAACATACTACTGGACATTTTCTAAAATCGAGACCTATAAGGTTTTCAAAAACCTTATAGGTCTGGGGACAAAACAAAAATGTGCAGTAGTATGTCCTCCGCTACATCTCTCAATTCCCGAAGAACGTTACCTGAATTTGTTGCAAACCAGGCCGGAATTGCTGGAAAGGGTTCCACAATATCAACTTGCCAGTTACCTCGGGATCAAGCCGGAATCTTTGAGCCGGATACGAAAGCGGATCATGCAGCGATAGATTGACTACAGAATAATACTGAGACAAGGCGCTGGCTCAACAAATAACCAAATAACCAAATCCCCTCTTTGATCATATATACCTATTGACCGATCGGATCTGAAAAGCCAAATATCTTAACGGCTGATTCATTCAGAATCCAGGACCATTCTTTTGACGAGGACAATTTGCCCCAAATGGTAATGGACATGTTCAATGATCCCGGTAAGATTCCGGTAGTAATTGCCATATTTATTATCAGAAAAGTCTTCCCAAAGCCTGCTTTCAGGCATCAGTTCGATGAGGCGGGCCAGGTCTTCCACTTCAGCCCAGATATTATTCATGAATTGTACCCAGTCTTCCTGGGATTGGATCAGTGGATGGTCAAAACTATAGATATCCTTGGCATCGAGCGGTCCACCTTGCAACACCTGCCGGGCTGCGTTTACATAATAATTCATGTGGTAAACCAAGGTCACGATGGTATTGCAGGAGTTAACTTTTGTAATGGCTTGCAGCCAGTTTACATCTGCTACATGTTCTTTAAGGCTGGAGGCGGTCCAGTTGCCTCCAAAATAAACGTCTCTTAGTTGCTTTGCGATTTGTGACGTTACGTTCATGGCGATTTTGATTTTTATTTATAATTAATATCAGAAATGGCAAAAGTCGAATCGGATTGATACCCCACTAATAAAACTGATGAACAAAATTTCCACAAACGACTTGCCAAACCTCGGTGTTGCGAAAAAAGTAGAATCCACCCTGTGAAAGCAATAGAATACTGAGTGAAACGACATAAGGTTTGTACGCTTTTCCATGCACCCGGTCATATACAATAAACGCAACCAGAATCAAATCTGTAAATAGGAAAGTATAAAAGAAAGCATCGGGTCCGCTCATACCCATCCAATGAATAAAGGCCCTTCTAAGGGCCGCGCCATAGACCGCCAGTACCGTAGCGATCATGTACCTCATGTGGTAGTCAACCCTTTTCTTATTGTAAATGGCCAGCAAATACAACACTGAAAAACTGACTATTTGGTAAAAGGGGACATAGAGTCCTGCAATGCGTTTGGGCTCTTCACCGGGAGCGGTCTCGTAAAATTCTTTTGCAATGAAAAAAATGGAAACGATGATAAGAGGTACTAAAAAGTAGGAGATCCTTCCAATACGTCGATGCCATTCAAGTTTCCGTTTTTGGATCAGAATGGGTTGCACGATAAGCATTACAAACCACAGCAAAAAAAGGGTCCCATGAATATGTTGGATACTGGTAACCTTATCAAAGTTTGGGAATAGTCCAAAATAGGTCTTAAAAAACCCCAGAATAACGATGCCGAGAATTGCTGCGAAGAACCAGGGGATGTTTTTATACGCTTTTTCCATGTCTAAAGTTTATGGCGAAAGGTATACTATGATTAAAGTGATTAGTATGATTTTAGCGAAGTAAATACTTGA
>CANJPT010000109.1 GCA_947476195.1 Lewinellaceae bacterium
GTGCTGAATAATCGTTCATCGTTTGGAGTGAACCAAGATAGCCTGATGTACTTCCCAAACCTGCGGTAGCAGCATCTCCGAGCCATCGTTCACAATAATAAAATCAGCTAGTTTTAGTTTTTCTGCTTCAGGTAGCTGTCCTCGCATTCTCGCACGTACCTGTTCCGCTGTGAGGCGGTCCCGATCCATCACCCGCTGAATCCGAAGTGTCTCCGGGGCAGTTACCACGATCATAAAATCGAGGTATACATGGCTGCCGCTTTCTACCAGCAGTGCCGCTTCTTTGAGGGTATAAGGGTAACCAAGTTCGGCCTGGTGTTCGTGCCATTCAAGGCTTTCGGCCTCCACCGCCGGATGGACGAGGGCATTGAGGGCGGCGAGCTTGGCTGGTTCAGAGAAGGCACTTTTAGCCACAAAAGGTCGATTATATTCACCTTCAGGCGTATATGCTTCCTGTCCGAAAATATTGATGATGCCCTTGCGCAGATCAGGATCAAAGTTGAGTAGCTTTTTAGCCCAGATATCTGCGTAGAAAATCGGGATGCCCAAGGCTTCATGAAAGATGCGGCATACGGTGCTTTTTCCGCTACCAATGCCACCTGTGATGCCAACACGGAGCGTAGCATGCTTGATTCCGGATGCTTGATTTTTCAATTTAAAAGAGCAGTTTTCCTTTTTTTGATACACGAACAAGCTCTAAGGCTGTGTGTGGGTCTATATTTTTAGCAAGAACGGCATTTGCCTGAAGGCTGTTTTCAAAAATGGCCAGGTTGGTGGTGCATAAAGGACCTGTAATATCTCGGAGACCGAAGCATCCTCGTCCAAAAAACGGAATACCATAGGGGCCGGTAGTTTGTTGAAAAGAAAGCTAAAAAAGTCTTTGCCCGTAACCAGATTTTCCCGTAGCACTCGAAGCATAATGGAATCAAGGAATCTAAATATCCGGGAAGATAGTAATAACGATGGGTTTGGCGAGCCGGTTTTTTCCCACGCATCCACGAAATTGCGGATTTTACGCTGTGTACGAAGAAACGCATAACCGCTGGAGGCCTTTACAAAACCGCCTGCCGTGCCAATGTTGATCACCCTGCCTGCTCCTTTAGGTGAGAGCGACAGGTCCGTCATCGGAATCACACCAAACTCCTCCTCTTCCACGCGAAAATCCGTGATCTTTAAAACGTCAACGATGTATTGACGCAGTTCAGTATCATAAACTTCGGCCGGGCAGAGTTTGGGTGAAAAAACGGTAAATTCCACCAAAGCACGGGTTTCAGAGTATGGAAGCACATAAATGAAGCGGGTTTCCCCATGTTGCTCCAGGCGGTAATCCATGAAGGTTACGGCTTTTGGATTGAATGCTGGTGTGGCGCTTTCTATGGTCCAGCCTTTGAAATGCTGGAGGAGAAAAGTATGGGAAGATATGTGGCCTTTATCGGAAAATGGGTGCTTCGGACGGCTCCAGCTTGCTCCATCAATATCGAATATGGTGCCATTTGCCTTCAACCTTGCAGAATTGAATACCCAATCGCCTTTAAAATTACCCGAATCTGTTTTTACAATACCATTTTCAGCATCTATATCAATGATGTTGGCTTTTATGGTTTGAACATTAGGGTGTTTTGCCAGCTCTGTTTTCGCCCAATTGTAAAAATCTATCCCACGGATCATATGATATCGATAAGGCTCAATATCGAGTATTGTCCCCTCTTCCTTTCCATAAAACAGGCACTTATCCCATTTTTTGTGGCCAAGTGGCGGAAGTGGCTCGTCGTCTTTTGCCCAAAAACACCAGGTACGGTCGTTGCGCGACTTATCATCGCGATCGATCAGTATTATTTTTTTACCCTGAAAAAAAGGTCGGCGAGCGCACTCCAGCGCAAGGGTTAGCCCGGATAAGCCAGAACCGGCCAGTAGGAGGTGGGAGGAGGTTTCGTTATGCATTGGTAGTCATCGGTCATTTATTGTTCTTGGGGTCATTGATCCTTAATAGGCATTAGTGTTGGTGCAAAAGTACCAAATGGGAATTAGATTAACTGATTATCCGCACATTATGCCCCATGCGATATTTGTACATTACTCCGCAATGGCTACTCATAACTATCAATTCCGCTAATGAAGATTAATGCCGTATTTTGCAGCCTTCTTTATTCGCTTCAATGACACAGGTCAAGGCAACTTTTTTATTTTTCAATCTTTTGGGTTTCAGTTTTTTGCACGCGCAATCACCGCTGTCTAAACCCATTGATTTTTTTTGCCAAAATTGCCGCCCTTCAGATGCGCTGGTGGCTTTGAGTCGCCAATCTGGGGTGAATATCGTATTCAGTGACAGATTCTTTGAATCTTGCGCACCAGTTACAATTCAGTCCAAAAACGAGCCGATGAGGGATTTGCTGGAAATCATCACAGCTTGTGGTCGTGTTTCATTCAAGGAGATCGATGGCCAGATCGTTTTGTTTAAAAAAACGACGAGATTTACACTCAGCGGATATATTCAGGATGCGGGAACAGGTGAACGACTCATCGGCGCAAGTGTCAGGGTACTTATGGCCTCCGATGGTGGAAACAGCGGTGCGGTGAGCAATGAATTTGGTTTTTTTAGTTTACAGGTTGAAGCGGGAGATCTCACGTTGGCGGCATCTTATGTGGGCTACCAACTACAACGCATCAACTTGACCGTAACGAGCGACAGGATCGTTCACATGCGCTTATCTTCTTCGACCACCTTGCCAGAGGTCGTCATTCCCAGTCTTTCGGAGACAGAATTGAAGGAAAAGAAAAGTGGGAGTCCTAAGTACTTGGATTTGAAGGAAATGCACGCGCTGCCTTCACCAGGTGGTGAGGCCGATCTGCTTAGACATATGGCTTTACAACCCGGTATCCAAACAGGAGCTGATGGTCTGGGGGGCTTACATGTGCGCGGTGGAAATGCAGATCAGAATCTTTTCCTGCTGGACGATGTACCAGTATACAGTCCAAGCCATGCTCTTGGGCTTTTTTCTATATTTAACCCCAGCACAGTGAGTAGTGTGCGGCTCTGGAAAGGTGATTTTCCTGCCCGGTACAGTGGTCGGGCTTCTTCCGTGCTTGATGTGCGTACCCGTGATGGTAACTCACAGCATTTTAAGTCGGAAGTTTCTACAGGGCTTTTTGCTTCTTCGGGAGTGCTTGAAGGACCCTTGAAGCGGGATAAGGGATCGTTTTTGGTTGGAGGAAGGATGACCTATTTTGATCCCTGGGTCAAATTTTTTAGTGATCGTGGTAATTTACTCACCTTCTCGGGCGATGCAGTAAATTATAAGTTTTACGATTCTAATTTAAAATTGAATTATGCACTCAGTGACCGGGATCGGGTGTTTTTCTCCTTCTATTATGGGGGTGATCTATTCAAAAATAATTTCAAGCAATCTTACGACGACCCCAAAGGATACATAACAGATGCTTACGACCTAAAAACATTTTGGGGGAATAGGATCGCAGCACTGCGCTGGAATCATCTCCTGCGGGAAAATCTGTTTACCAATACAACCATTCGGTATAGCCGTTTTTTTTATCAAAGTGGTCTGGGGCTTCGTTCGGATATCCTGTATGCCAATGGCAAACAATTCGTATTGGCCGACTACGGACAATTGTATCAAACACTCATCCGGGATTGGTCGGGTAAAACAGATTTCACCTTTTATGTTTCAGACAAGTCTACCCTCCGTTGGGGGGCATCCTATACGGTGCACGGATTCCAACCTGGAGCTCTTTCGGCCAACTTCCTCCAGCCTGGTCAGACCCAGGAAAATGTAGACTCGCTGGCCAATATCCTGCTTAACAACGAGCGTTTAGATGCAGGGGAAGTTGAAGCGTATTTTGACGGAGAATTTGACCTTGTAAAATACTGGCGGCTCGAAGCTGGTGCAAACAGTTCGGTTTTCCAGACTAAAAATACCAACTACAGGCTCTTGCAACCTCGTTTCAGACTTCGCCGAACGGGTCCTAAGGGATGGAATCAGTGGGCGGGCTGGCATAGAATGGCACAAAACCTCCACCAGATCGGTTCTTTCAAC
This sequence comes from Lewinellaceae bacterium, assembly GCA_947476195.1. Taxonomy (GTDB): domain Bacteria; phylum Bacteroidota; class Bacteroidia; order Chitinophagales; family Saprospiraceae; genus M3007. Next base: position 4,053 of record CANJPT010000109.1, read on the forward strand.
GTAAGCCTTCCCTTTGAGCTTTGGGTGCCCAGTACCCGAAGGGTACCGCCGGAAATTGTGTGGCAAACCTCTGCGGGTATTGGCTGGCAAAACCCAAACTGGGGTTTTCAGGTAGAAGGATACTACAAAAAACTGGAACGTGTTCTCACCTTCATTTCTTCTAATGATGCCCTTTTTGCAGGGGGGGCCGTGGATGCCAGTGGCTGGGAGGATCGTGTTGCGATCGGCTCTGGCAAAAGTCGAGGGATAGAGATATTGCTTGAAAAAAACGCCGGTAAATTCAGAGGTTCTATTGCTTATACCCTTTCAGAAACAGAGCGATTGTTCCCGGATCTCAATGCAGGTCGCCCGTTCCCATATCGATTTGACCGTCGCCACGATGTTAAGATCACCTTGCGCCACCAGATATTCAGTTGGCTGGAAGCCGACGTGGTATGGGCCATCGCATCCGGCAATCCCATTACGCTTGCCGGGGTCAAATTCCGACACGAATCAGTGGAAGGGGCTGTAGAGCGTGAAATCTATTTTTATACAGAAGTGAACGGCTACCGATTGCCGACCTATCACCGGTTGGATGCTGCACTTAATGCTAATTGGGGTAAACCCAAAATGCTCCAGAGTCTTCAAATAGGCGTTTATAATACATACAATCAGGCCAATCCGTTTTATATTTTTGTAGATGCCGCCAGCAGTGTTAAAGGAAAGGCGATTCAATATACCTTACTTCCTGTGCTGCCGATATTTAGGTATTCGGTCAAATTTTAAATTTAAGTGTAGGAACAAGATGCCACGCACACCGTGTACATCCCAGCCGATAACGGTCTGAAAGGTCTGCTGAACAAATGAAGGGTGTTATAAAGGAGCAATAGCATAGGCAAGGTTTTGGGGGTGTTTGGGTATATTTTGCAGAGATCTTTCATTTGAAACCAAGAAGACGGCATGTCAACCTCATTCTACGACCTTAAAAGTGGTACGCCGATTTGTCTGGTGCTCTGCTTCCGTGCAAGTAGCACAGCCACACAAAGCCGCTGGCTGACTCTCTCCATATCCTTTTGCTGAAAGCCGGGTCGGATCTATTCCTTTAGAGATCAGATAATTGACTGCACTTTCAGCCCTGCGCTGGGAGAGGTTCTGGTTGTAAGTATCGTTGCCCCGGCAATCGGTGTGGCTACCTAATTGGATGCGAATCTTGGCATTTTGGCGAAGTACCTCAGCGAGACGGTTGAGGGTTGGTTCGGCGTCCGGGCGGATATCCCACTTATCGTAATCGTAATAGATGTTTTCCAATATGATCTCGCGGTTACGGAATATCTGATCCAGTACGATCTCAATTTCAAAGGTTTGTACCGGATTGGCCGGGTCTTTTGCGATGCCTTTTGTACTGAATTTCACGCTGTTGGCGAGGTATCCCTCCAGTGCGGCATTGAAACTGTAGTCTGTGTTTTCGGCCAGTTCCATGCGGAAAAAACCGTCGTCTTTCACCGTGAAGGGCTGTTTTTTGCTGCCCCATTCAGCTTGTACGGCAGCGCCTGAAAGCGGTTTCCGTCCAAGGACTTTGCTGTTTGGATTGGAAGGCTCAGCGAAAATCTTTTCCAGGACATAAGCTTCCAAAATGATCTTGTAAGTTAAAGGCTTGGCAAGTACGGTGTCCACTTTTGGTGGTTTGGGAGGTGGAATGCGTTGTTCAAATCTATAGATGTCGTCGCCGCCTTTTGCAGTTTCCAGTAGACGATTGCTGGTAAAATACCCTGTTTTGATCAAATCGCCCGGTTTGGACGGCTCCCTGATTCCACCGTTTGAGAGGGCGTTTTCGGGCTTCGACTTCCCGTTTTCGACGATGAAGCCAAAATCATCTGCCCCACTGTTGATAGGTGCTTTGAGGTTTTGTGGCGGTGACCAGGCATTCTTTTCAGATCGGTAGGTTCTGAATATATCCAGTCCGCCCATGCCCGTGTGCCCGTCAGATGCAAAATACAAGGTGTCGGCATCGAAGGTCGGGAAAAGTTCGTTGGAAGGTGTATTCACACTGCGAGGCAAGGTTTTTGGCACATCCCAGCCAGTCTCGGTTTTGGGATTGCGCTGAACGGCCCAAAGGTCAAAACCACCCCAGCCTTCGGGGTCATTACAGGCAAAATAGAGTGTGTTGCCGTCGGAGCTAAGGGCTGGGTGGATATAGTTGATCTTCTCTTTTTGAAAAGGGAGCGGTATGGGAACGGTCCAGAGTGCATCCGTTCGGCCTTTTTCTGAATAATAGATCTTGCAATAAGCGTCGTCGCCCTTATTCGCCCCTACAGCACGTACAAAAAACGCCTCTGTGTCAGTCTTGTTGAAGGAGGGCGTACCTTCATTATTGGCTGTATTCCATTGACTGTCAAATGTTTGTGGACTGGCACTTTTCGGCTCGGTGATGAAAATATCCATAAACTTATTGCCTGTCCATCGGTAGTTTTCTTTACCCACAATCATGTTGCGGTCACTTGTAAATACGAGCCTTCCATCATGATAAAAGCCAGGCGAAAAATCATTTTGGGGGCTATTGAAGGGCACTTGCGCTATGCTCCAGCCATTGTCTTTGCGTTCACCAAGCCAGCCTTCGGCAATGCTGCATCCGGTAATCTCCTTGCGGTATTCATAGGGTGAACCAATCTCGATGCCAAGGTTTTTGAACATTTCGCGGGCAGCGGCATAGCGTTCGAGTTTTTTTAAAGTAAAAGCCTGTGCCTTTAGGGCTTCCGGACCAAAATTATTGGCAAAAGCAGCTTCAAACCAAGGGAGTGCCTTTTCATCCTGTCCGGTGTGGCGGTAGGAATCGCCGAGCAAGTAGGCCAGCTGTCCTTTTTCATTTCGGGTTTTGGCACTTGGGTATTCTTTTTCGAGCAGTTGGACAGCCGTCGCAAACTGTTTTCGTTCGTATGCAGTGGCTCCGTCTTTTATTTTGAGCGTGTAGGAACAAGCAGAATATGCAAACAGCAGCGTCAGAAAGCATAACATACTGCCAGTCGTGCCTGTTGTTGGGAAAAGTGTTTTTGTGTTCATGTCAATAAATTGAACAAGGAATATGGGGGCGCCTCAGGCCTTGTCTGTCACAAATGAATGAATATACTTAACCTATAGCATCCTAGGCTAATGAAGGCTATTGAAGTGGCGCTTCAGAAAATGAAACTATGAACGAGTGGGTATTTATAGCTCATAGTTCGTAAGGACGTTTATTGCATGCTGTATCATGGCTTGTGTTATATCCAAATGTGTGACAAAACGGATGGTTTGCGGGCCAAACTGGGAGGCTGCCACACCGTTTTGCTTCATATAACTGAGAAACGCCACGGGTGTTTTAGGCGTAACCAAGTCAAAAATCAGAATATTGGTTTGAACTGGACGAATATTTGTTACCCAGGGCAGTTCAGCAAGTACCGCTGCCAATTGTCGTGCGTGGGCATGGTCATCAAGGAGTCGTTCTACATGATGGTCTAAAGCGTAAATACCTGCTGCTGCGAGATATCCAGCCTGCCGCATACCACCGCCCATAGCCTTGCGAACTCGGCGGGCTTCGGCGATAAATGCTTTATTCCCAACTAAGACAGAGCCTACCGGTGCGCCCAACCCTTTTGAAAGACAGATTGAAATGCTATCTAATTCAGCGCCAATATCAGCAGGTGAATCACCTGTTTCCGCCAATGCATTGAAAATTCTGGCCCCATCCATATGGAGCGCAAGTCCATTTTTCTGGCACATCTTTCGGATGTCCCGGATGCGTTCCATAAGATAAATACTTCCTCCTCCTTTGTTGCAAGTATTTTCAATTACAACAAGGCTGCTGCGTGGCAACCAATCCTGCACGGGTTTTATGGCGAATTCGATCATTTCTGCTGTTAGAATACCGTTTTCACCTTTTAATAGATTGACGGCTACACCCGAATGGAAAGCATATCCGCCCACCTCGTATTGGTAAATATGACTCATTTCATCACAGATCACTTCGTCAAGCGGACGGGTGTGGACCTTGATGGCGATCTGGTTGGTCATGGTGCCACTTGGACAAAATAAAGCAGCTTCATGGCCAAACAACGCAGCACACTGGGCTTCCAGCGCATTTACAGTAGGGTCTTCGCGGAAAACATCATCGCCCACTTCAGCAGCCCACATAGCTTTAAGCATGCCTGGTGTCGGCTTGGTAATGGTGTCTGATTGGAGATTTATCATGGGAAGTATGGTCAATAGAATGTGGTTAATGTGTTAGAATGTGTTCAACGGGATGCTTATTCGTGCCTTCAAACGCGATTTGCTTTCATCCGCAAAAAATGATCGGCCAGGACCAATGCGGTCATAGCTTCCACAATAGGCACTGCGCGCGGCACCACGCAGGGGTCGTGTCGGCCTTTTCCCTCCAGGGTCACGGTTTCTCCTTTTGTGTTCAGTGTTTCCTGATCGTGCATGATGGTCGCCACGGGCTTGAATGCCACCCGGAAATAGATGTCCATGCCATTGGAAATGCCGCCCTGTATGCCACCAGAGTAGTTTGAGACGGTTGACGGTGGACGGTTTACGGTGTACGGTTGACGGTGCACGGTAGATGGTGTATCGTCCACCGTCAACCGTCCACCGTCCACCATAGACCGTGTACCGTCCACCGTAAAAAGGTCATTGTGCTCGCTTCCTCTCATTTTTACCCCAGCAAATCCAGAGCCATATTCAAAACCTTTGGCGGCATTGATGCTGAGCATAGCTTTGCCCAAATCTGCCTGAAGTTTGTCAAATACGGGTTCTCCGAGGCCAGGTGGGCAGCCAGATATTACGCAAGTCACTACACCTCCTATCGTATCGCCTTCTTTTCGGATTTTCTTTATGAGCAATATCATCTTGTTTGCAAGCGCGGGATCCGGACAACGTATGTCATTATTTTCGCTTACGGTAAGGTCAAGTTCTTTGTAATTTGTTGTTAGTTCAAGATGTCCTACTTGACTCACAAATGCTTGAATTTCAATTCCTTGTGTGCGTAAAAGTAATTTTGCCAGCGCTCCGGCAGCTACCCGGGCTGCCGTTTCTCGGGCGCTGCTGCGCCCTCCGCCTCGAAAGTCTCGATGTCCAAATTTGGCTTGCCAGGTATAGTCGGCATGGCTGGGCCGGAATGCCATGGCAAGGTGGTCATAATCGCGGCTTTTCTGATTCTCGTTTGGAATTAAGAATGCAATGGGGGTACCAGTAGTACGGCCTTCAAATACACCGCTGAGAACCTGTACGATGTCATTCTCCTTTCGCTGCGTGACGATACTGCTTTGTCCAGGCCGGCGACGATCCAATTCACTTTGAATAAATTCAAGGTCAAAAATAAGCCCGGCCGGGCAGCCGTCTATAATACAGCCAATGGCGACGCCATGCGATTCGCCAAAAGTAGTGACCCGGAAAAGGTGACCGAATGTATTGGACATGGAGCAAAGAAACGACGATTAAAAAATAGGCCTTGCAAGTTTTTGAAAACCAGCGAGCATAAGGCAAAAAAAGCAGGTGACCACGAGGGGGCCGCCTGCTGCCGCAATGTTGATAGTGAATGGATTAACGCACTGAGTTCTTGCTAAACCGAGCGCATATGAGGGCGGAAGACATTCGTTTGACAATTGGGGTACGATCCAAAATGTGGTGAGGAGACCAGCCCTACCCCCCAGATGGACTGGTCCCTCGCCCACGGGCTTAAGGCCAAATTTGGCCTTAATTTCTTACACAGAATTTGTCAGGGTTTTTACGAATTCGCTCATGGTCGGTGAAAATTATCGGCAGCAGCGTTCTAGCTTTATTTTAAAACAACTACTGTGCCACAATTAACAACTGGGAAACATATTTTTTGAAACAATAAGTCTAAATTAGTAGCATTATTTAGTTCAAAACATTGATTATCAAAGATTTAATGGCGTAATGTATAGAACGGACATTTTGGCAGCAAAGCAGCAATGGCACAGCCTTTGAAATGTATAATTGCGATCGGTTTGGTTGATTCGATCGCAGCTATTTTTTGCCAAAACAAGTAACGTGCAGGCAAATACAATAACCACATTGACCATTTTAATTTATTGACATGCAGACAGGTACTATTTCCGTTCAGACCGAGAACATTTTCCCCATCATTAAGAAATTCCTTTACTCCGATCACGAGATCTTTCTCCGGGAGCTTGTGTCGAATGCTGTCGACGCTACGACCAAACTACAAGTCCTGGCGCTACGCGGCGAGATAAAGCAGGAGATTGGCGATACCACGATCGAGATCATTCAGGAACCTGAAAATAATCGCCTGATCATCCGCGACAAAGGCATTGGGATGACAGAAGAAGAGGTTCTCAAATACCTCAACCAGATCGCATTTTCGAGCGCGACCGAATTCCTTGAAAAACATCAGGATAGCGGTATCATTGGTCATTTTGGACTTGGATTCTATTCAGCCTTTATGGTTGCCGACAAGGTGGAAGTGGTGACCAGATCCTGGCAGGATGGCGCAACAGGGGTTCGGTGGACTTGTTTGGGCGACACCTCTTATACCATTGAGTCGGTCCCTGAAAAGACCGAGCGTGGCACTGACATTATACTCTATATTAATGAGGAGAACAAGGAATTTCTGGATAAAAGCCGACTTGAAGTGCTGTTGGAAAAATACTGCCGCTATCTGCCCGTCCCCATTCAATTTGGCACCCGAACCGAGTACATCGAAACCGGGGAAGGCGATGATAAAAAAGAAGAAAGTATTGAAGAAGCCAACATCATCAATGACATCCACCCGATCTGGAAGCGTCAGCCATTAGAATTGCAAGATGAAGATTACCGGGCGTTTTATCGCCAGATGTTTCCAATGTCGGCAGAACCAATGTTTTGGATCCACCTGAACATTGACTATCCGTTTAACCTCACAGGCGTGCTGTTTTTTCCAAAAATTGGCGGCAATGCCATGGAATTGAACCGCAACAAGATCCACCTTTATTCCAATCAGGTTTTTGTGACCGACGATGTGCGTGACATTGTACCAGAATGGTTACAACTTCTCCACGGCGTGATTGATTCGCCGGATATTCCGCTCAATGTGTCGCGTTCTTACCTTCAGGCCGATGGCAACGTAAAGAAGATCAGCGAGCATATTACCAAAAAAGTTGCAGATAAACTCCACGACCTTTTCAAAGCTGATCGCCCGTCCTATGAACAAAAATGGCGCGATTTGGGCGTTTTTGTAAAATATGGAGTTGTTTCTGATAAGAAATTTGAAGATCGCGCCACCAATTTCACCCTGGTGGAAAGCACGAAAGGCGCTTTTTCACTTTTGAGCGAATACAAGGATAAGATCAAAGAGAACCAAACCGATATGCATGGGAAAACCGTGGTCATTTATACAAATGATGTGGAAGGTCACCATGCACAAATTGAAGCTGCAGAAGCCCGGGGGTACGACGTGCTGCGACTCGATACTATACTCGATAATCATTGGATGCAGCACATGGAGTATCGTTCGGACCTTGGTTTTGTCTTTGTCCGCGTCGATTCTGACATTGCAGACAATCTTGTACAAAAGGACGAAAAGCGCGAATCGGTACTCACCGAAGAAGAACAGGCAAATATAAAATCTGTTTTTGAAAAGGCACTCAACGGACAAGTAGGGGCATCCATAGCACTTACTGCGCTGTCTCCAGATGACCAGCCAGTGCAGATCGTGAAACCCGAGTTCATGCGTCGTATGAAAGAAATGCAATCCATGCATGGCATGGGTGGCTTGGGCGATATGCCAGATTCTTACAATGCTGTGGTAAATTCAAACCATCCGCTTATTGTAAACAAACTCTTGAAAATCAAGGAAGAAGCTGAACAAGTGAATTTTTCAAAGTACCTGCTTAATCTTGCTCTGTTGCAACATGGGATGTTGCGTGGTGAGGCCTTGACGGGTTTTGTAAAGGATACGATTGGCAAGCTTTGAGCTGCTAAATAAGCGTTGGTTCGGGAATTGGATTTTTGCCTGCAATCGGCAAATTTTATTTCATACAGCTTTTGTCTTGTCTGAAATAACTATTGCTTGCTTTCGGCTCAAAACCAATTCCTGAATAAACTCTAATGGGTATCAAACTGGATATTTGGGCCAGGTAGGAAAAGATAAAATCTTCCATTGAGGCACTACTTGAAAGATAAGAGAATCTTTGGAAAACCTCAGTCTGGATTGGGCAGTTTTTCGAAACGCCAACCTTCCTCTTTTAGTTTTTCCAGCACTTTTGGCAGTGCAAAGCGCATCCGGGCTTCTGCTTTCAGGCTGTCGTGAAAAAGCACGATAGAGCCAGGTTGAATATTATCCAATACATTTTGTAAGCATTGTTGCGGAGATATTTTGGAGTCAAAATCTCCGCTGAGTACATCCCACATTACGATGCGGTAGTGCGACCTCAATAAACGTGTTTGTGAAGGCTTCAAAGTGCCATAAGGTGGGCGAAATAATGGACTTGGCACCATTTCAGCGCAGCGCTCCACATTTTCAAGATAGTCTGAAGTGTTTGTTTTCCAACCTTTTAGATGGTTGAAAGTATGATTGCCAACGGCATGGCCTTCCGCTAAAATTTGTTGAAAAACGGCAGGGTATTTCCGAACATTATCTCCAACACAAAAAAAAGTTGCCTTCGCCCCAAAATCGCTGAGTGTATCTAAAACCCAGGGGGTGGCTTCAGGTATTGGCCCATCATCAAAAGTAAGAAAAATCACTTTTTCCGATGTTGGGATATGCCAGGTGTAATTGGACAAAAGGTTTTGAAGGAGTCGGGGCGTTTTAGATAGGAACATATTCTGGACAGTTGACATGGTGGATTCCAGGGCTAGAATCGTTTTTGTTTACATTAGTGGTTTTGGATCGTTTTTGAGTAACGCTCGGTTTCAGAAGAGACGGGGGAGGTGCGGTAAAAGGTTGGGGTGGTACCTCTTTTTTTATTTAAATCCGTCTTTTCTATTACGCCAGAATCCGACAAGTTGGCAAGTCGCTATCAAGAGCTAAAAGAAAACTGTTATTTTTGCGACTTGTTCACAAAGCGTAATAGGGCGTTTAAAAACAGAATGGTATATAATGACTAATGACAATCTAATGATAAAACCACGTGTAAGATTTGCGCCTTCTCCTACTGGCGCGCTGCACATCGGCGGCGTGCGCACGGCTTTATACAATTACCTTTTTGCGCGGCAGCAAGGCGGTACATTTATTCTCCGCATTGAGGATACGGATCAGGGCCGCTATGTGCCGGGTGCTGAAGAATACATCATTGAAGCCCTGCGTTGGGTCGGTTTGCGGCCTGATGAAGGCGTGGGTTTTGGCGGTCCGGACGGACCTTACCGCCAGAGTGACAGAAAGGAAATTTATCTGAAGTACGCGCACGAATTGGTGCAGCGTGGACATGCATACTATGCATTTGACACCCCGGAAGAATTGGATGTATGCCGCCAGTCTCAAGAGCATTTTACCTACAACCATTTGACGCGCAATGGATTGTTAAATAGCCTGACCCTCGGTGATGCAGAGTCAAGCAGTCGTATTGCCGAAGGAAAGCACTTCGTGATCCGATTAAAGGTGGAGCCTGGTCGTAGTATTCGCATCAAGGATCTGATTCGTGGAGATGTGGTATTTGAGAGCAGCGAATTGGATGATAAGGTGCTCTTGAAAACGGATGGAATGCCAACATATCACTTGGCCAATATAGTAGACGACCACCTGATGCGCATTACGCACGTAATCCGTGGAGAGGAGTGGCTACCCAGTACGGCCCACCACGTTTTGCTCTATGAAGGGTTTGGCTGGCAAGATACGATGCCACTCTTTTCGCACTTACCCTTGATCATGAAGCCTGTTGGTAATGGAAAACTGAGCAAACGGGATGGGGCAAAGTTTGGGATTCCGGTTTTCCCCCTCAGCTGGAAAGGAGAAACAGTCGAAGAAAATTTCGATGGGTTTCGGGAGACGGGCTTTTTGCCAGAAGCAGTGGTCAATTTTCTGGCGCTGCTCGGCTGGCACCCTGGTGGGGATCAGGATTTGTTCTCTATGGATGAGTTAATACAATTGTTCTCAATCGAACATATTGGAAAGAGTGGAGCTCGATTCGACTATGAAAAAGCAAAGTCCTTCAACCAAAAATATATACACGCAATGGATAATGCTACTTTGGTAGCGTTGGTGCGTCCACTGGCAGAGGCAAAAGGATATCAGGTTTCCGATGCGTTTCTGTCTAAAGCCGTTGCATTGATGAAAGAACGTGTGACGTTTTTGACCGATTTTGTCGAAATGGGATATTACCTCTTTGAACCAGTACGGGAATATGATGAGGTGACGCTTCAAAAGCGTTGGAATGGAGAAATAGCTACAGTCTTTGCCGAATTAACTGAAAAATTAGCTACTTTTGATTTTTTTAATTCAGTAGAATTAGAGGAAGCGGTGAAAGCCTTTATTCAAGAAAAAGGCTTGAAGCCTGGTGATATTTTGCCTTTGTTGCGTATCGCATTTGTAGGTACGATGAAAGGACCTGCTGTGTTTGAGACGGCTGAGGTATTTGGCCATGAGGAGACTTTGCTGCGGCTGAGGGCTTTTTTAATCCGTTGAAAGATCATTTGAATGAAACTGGGTGCTTTGCGCCTTTGAAACCTAACCCATCCGTATGATAAACCGGTTATGTAGATTTTTGCGGGTAACGCCTTTCTATGCGGGACTTTATCTTTTTTTCCTACCCATAGGATGGCTTAAAGCCCAACCCTCCTTTTTTAACTTTAGTTATAATGGGCCTGCTACACTTGCTGTTGGTCCAACCTGTAGTTCATTGCTACAGGGGAACGTGCCAGATCCTGTCGTATCCTCCACCATTGGTGCTACCATCACCATGTCTATGTTTGACCCTGTGGCGTCAGGATTTCCATACGACTTCACTTTTACTTTTGGAGATGTGGCCCACATCTTTTGGTTTGTAAAAGACGATGCAGGACACTCAAATACGTTTGAATATTTTATAAATTTTGTAGATAACTCGCCTCCGACATTCGATTTGACAGGCGTTTTGGATACCCTTGAGTTTAGTTCTATTGTCGAAGTTCCACCCGCGGTGATTATCCCGGTAGTCGATAACTGTACCCCGGTCTTATTCCAGACATTCAATGAGACTCCTGGCCCGGATACTTGCCAAAGTGGCTTGTTTAGCCGAACCTGGACCGCTACGGACGCCAATAACAATACGGCGATCTTTACCCAAACGATCATCATTTACAAGGATTCACTTCCGCCTCAGATCACAGGCTATCCA